>JAZLGV010000044.1:0-21047 GCA_045616505.1 Candidatus Gastranaerophilaceae bacterium
AGCAAATAAATGTGCCAAAACTTTTGGTTGCTTTTCTATATATTTTTTGAATTTCTTATTATCAATAAAACCTCTCAAGAATGAAATGACAGTAATTATTGTGAACAACAAAAACAAAATTTTTATTACATCATAAACAAAAAAATGTACAGCTGAACCTAATTTTGTTGCTTCGTTAAATCCTAATATTTGATATACGAACAAATCTGCAAATTTTAAAAACATAAATCATACCTCATATTGACTTTTGTTATAATATATGCCAAAATTGACATATAAGTAATTATATAATATTCCATTGTTGGCATATTGTCAAGAGATAAGGTTTCTTAATATGATGAGTAATAAAGAAGTAAGTAAATTTGAACGTCAAGCAGAAATTTTTAAAGCATTGGCAAATCCAGTTAGGTTGGAAATTATAGATGTATTATTAGATGGAGAAAAATGTGTTTGTGAAATTATAGAAAAATTAAATAAATATGAACAACCACATATATCAAAATCTCTTGCAAAATTAAAATCAGTAGGAATTATTGAAGATAGAAAAGAAGGATTAAAAGTTTTTTATAAATTAAAAAGGAGCTGTATAAAAGATTTTATGAATTGTTTGAATAAAAATTTTCCTAAATTGTAAGTGATTATTTTCTAGAGCATCTGTTATTTTTTATTGGGGTTTTTGCCTTTCAGAAAATGATATTCAATTTCTTTCTGATTTATTGCTTTACATCTTCAAGTTGTTCTCTACATTTTGCGTCAATCTCTATTTTGGTGTTACTTCGGCGTTCCGTTCACTAGGTTCACTTAGGCTTACGCAAAATTCACTCGACAGAGTTGTTGTGTCAAATTTAATAAAAAGAGTTTCACTTATATTAACTTTTAAAATGTTTATAGGTTTGAAATTTGTTTTTTAGTGGTAAATAATAATTTATAAAATATTGATATTTTTTTTTGATATTAGAGTATAATTTGATTATGTCATTAAGGAGTTTAAATATGAAAAATTTATTATCTGTTTTAGTCGTATTAACAATGCTTTCAACTGCTGTAGCTTATGCTGATTTTCAAGGTCCAAATAGTTATCCTGCAGGTCAAGGGTTTCAAGGTCCATCAATGAGTGTGTCTAACAAAGTTGTAGCTGTAAAAGATGTTAAAAATATGTATGATGACCAAATTGCAATAGTAAGAGGTCATATTGTTAGTAGAATATCTGATGACAAATATTTGTTTAAAGATGCATCAGGGGAAATGATTGTTGAAATTGATTATAAATACTGGAGTGGAGTGCAAGCAACCGATAAAGATGTTGTTGAACTTAAAGGAAAAGTCGATCGTGATTATGACGGTGTGACTTTAGATGTATTTATGATTAGTAAAGTAAAATAGTCTTATAGATTGTTTTTTAAAAATATAACAAATGTTTGCCGTGTTTGTGTTGTTATACCAAACTCGGCAAATTTTGTGATAAAAAATATTCGAATTGGAATTAAAAAGTTATATATTGGTTAAAAAGGTTATTCGTCGTATAATATTTTTGAAATGGATAATAAAAGGATATATGGTATAAGAGTATGCATATCAGTAGCTGTTTTTATTGCTACTATGTTTGTGCTGTTTGGAATTTTAAATTTGAATCTATTACATTTGCAATTTGTTCCGACTTTTCAACGTTTAATGGTTGAAGTTTCTGTTGGAGTTTTGGTTTATTTGATTTTTTTAATCCTTATTCCATTGCTTTTTGGAAGATTTTATTGTTCTTTAATTTGTCCGCTTGGGATTTTTCAGGAATTTCTTGTGTTTTTGTATAAGAGAAAATATTCGTTTAAACCTCGTTATTTTGTAAAATATTTTATTGCCGCAATTGTATTGGGTTCAATTTTAGGCAAAACAGTTATAGTCGCAAGACTCATTGACCCTTATACAATATTTGCATCTGCAATGAAATTATCTTGTTTAGGACTAGTTTTCTTGTGTGGTATTGCAATTTTAACTTGGTTTTTCGGTCGTTTCTTTTGTTCAAATATTTGTCCAGTCGGAACAATTTTAGGTCTGTTGTCAAAAAATTGTACTTTTAAACTAAGTATTGATGAAAATAAATGTAAAAATTGCGGTATGTGCGAAAAAGCGTGTTCTACTTGTTCTATCGATACAAAAAAACATTTTATTGATAATGAAACTTGCGTAAGATGTTTGAAATGTGTTTCTACTTGTTCTCAAGATGCAATAAGTTTTAAAAAGAATATTGTAACGGAGTTTGTAAAGACAAGAAGAAGTTTTATTTTGTGTACCTCTGTTGCAGTTGCTTTTATTGGGGCTTTGAAATTCGGGATTAATTTTGCAAATGAAAAACTCAAAAAAGTATTTGGTGTGATATTGCCTCCTGGAGCAGGTTCAGAAAAAGAATTTTTCCATAAATGTTTGAATTGTAATTTATGTGTGCAAGTTTGTCCGTCAAAAGTGATTAAGCCAGCTGATGAACATTTTGGTGTTGTTCATATTGATTATGAAGGTAATTTTTGTGAGTTTGGTTGCAACAAGTGTTCTAAAATATGTCCAACAAATGCAATTGCAGATTTGTCTTTAGAAGAAAAACAATCAACTCAAATTGCGTATGCTGAAATAGATAATAATTTTTGTGTTTTTTGTCATAAATGTATTCATCATTGTCCAGCAAGGGCTATTTTTCAAGATGACTATAAAATTTTTGTAGATAAAGATATTTGTATTGGTTGTGGAAAATGTGTTGCAGATTGTAGGTTTGGTGCTATTTCTATTCATTCAGTTGCAGAGCAACGTAGGGTTTAAATTTTGAACACTTTAAATTTTTAAAAAATAATGTATAATTATATTATGAGTAAAAATTCTAATTTAAACAAAAATCCTAAAATAGTTGATTTTTCTTCTGTTGCAATGGTCCCAGGCAATCCTAAGTATGAGCAGGCTACATCAAGAATTACGCCTATTTATACAAAGAATTATGATCCTAGAAGTCCGTATGAAAGAGATTTGCACAGAATTCTTCATTGTACTGCATATCGTAGAATGAAGAATAAAACTCAAGTCTTTTTTGCTACTGACAACGACCATATTTGCACACGTATTGAACACGTTTCACATGTTGCTTCAATTTCAGAAACAATTGCAAAACAGTTAAATTTAAATTTAGAACTTGTTAGTGCTATTGCATACGGTCACGATTTAGGACATGCTCCTTTTGGACATCAAGGTGAATATATTTTAGACGATATTGTTAAACAATATAATATTCAATCTTGTTTCTGGCACGAAGCAAATAGTTTGCATTTTATTGATGATATTGAAACTTTACCTGATTATCACGATTTTCAACGTAATATGAATTTGACATACGCAGTTCGTGACGGTATAGTTTGTCACTGTGGTGAATTGGATGAACAAGTTATAAAACCACGTAATGATTTTATTGACTTGTATGATATTCAAAAAGGTGGAAAAACTCATCCGTTCACTTATGAAGGTTGTATTGTCAAACTCGCTGATAAAATTGCTTATCTAGGTCGTGATATTGAAGATGCTTTAATCAATAAAATATTGACTAAAGACCAAATTAAAGAACTTGAACATATTATTCAAAAAGCGATTTCTTATGAAGAATTGCAAGAAGTTAGTATTACAATTTTGACTCACCATTTTATCAGAGATCTTTGCTATAATTCATCTATTGAAAAAGGTCTTGTGTTCTCTGATGAATGTTTTGAGTTGATGAATGTTATAAAACATTATAACTATGATCATATTTGCGACCATCCAAGATTAAGACCGTTTAAAAAATATGCAAAATTGATTATTGAAACAATTTTTGAAAAACTTGATAATTATTATGGTGATAGTATTTTATCAAGTATGGAAAAAGAACACGATTTATATCCAAATCTAATTCCTCACTTCAAAGATTGGTTGATAAAATACACTAATATTGATTTGGGTGATAAAATCAATAATCATTGCAAAAATTCCGTTGTATATGATATAAGTTCTCAAAATGACTATAGAAAACTAATAATCGATTTTATTTCAAGTATGACTGATAAATATGCTATCAAAATATTTGATGAATTGATTAGATTTTAGAATTTTAAAAGGGCAATTGATTTTTTAAAATCAATTGCCCTTTTTTATGCTTTTTGAATTTTTATTCTTTTATTGTTGCAAGTGATAATGTTGCAGCTAAAAGACATCCTGCACCAATTAGGAATGAGTATTCCCAATGGTAATTTATACCGACATTAGTCATATTAAATACGCATTTTGAAATTAGCCAAGAAACAAGTGTGCAGACAAATACTTGTGGCCCAGCGATGAATATATTGAAAATACCCATTACAGAACCTTCTGTTCCAGCTTTGATGTATTTTGAAAGCATAGCAAAAGGTAGGGCGCAAACACTTGCCCAACCGATACCTGATAAAGCCATCAATAGCATAACTGCAGTTGGGTTAGTCTTGAAATAAGCCATTCCAAGATATGCAAAAATCATTGATATTAAAGATATTGCGTGTACTTTTTTGTTTCCGAATTTTCCTGATAAAATTCCGATTGGAATAGCGATTAAGAAACAAACAAGGTTAAATACTGCAAAACAGATTGAAGAATAGTTTGTTCCTTTTACAACTGTTGTTTCAAATGAGTTTTTAATAGCTTCTGTTGCAGTTGTAAGGTCTGGAACTCCAAATACTGTGTGAATAGAGAATTGTGTGAAGAAAATCATCATACACATCATACCTATCCAAGTGAAAAACTGCATTACGCATATTTTTGCAACTTCTGGTGAAAGTAAGAAAAAGTCTTTTAAATCTTTCCAAAAATTTTGTTTTTCTGTATCCTCTGTTTTTTCTGCTTCTGTTTTTCTTGAATCTTTTTCTTTTATTGTTAAACAAGTCCAAGTCATTGCAAGTGTAAATGCTAGTGCTGCCATAATAAATTGAGCAGGAATAGACATTTGGTAGTGGAATAAGTATTTTAACAATGGAGCTGTTCCTGCGGCAACAACTGAACCTAATCCGATTGCAAGACTTATGTAAGAATTTGCAAGTGAGTGTTGTTCTGGAACTACAACGTCAGGGATTAGCGCTCTATATGGACCTTGCGCAACATTAACGCAAGCATCAATAATCCAAATCATTATTGCTGCAACAAGTAAACCTGCCCATATAGGAAGATTTAAACCTGTAATATTTCCGAAAAATCCTGAAATTGAAGCGGAATTTGGAAATGCCCATAATGCAAGTGATGCTAATATTGCACCGCCAAGCAAGTATGGTCTTCTTCTTCCGAATTTGCTTTGAGTGTTATCACTCATTGCGCCGATAATTGGTTGAACAACCATGCCTGTAAATGGTCCAGCAAGCCAAATTAAACCATAAATAAATGGTGAAGCTCCAAGACTTTCTGTAACAGGACCTGAAAGGATTATTCTCATTTGCCAAGCAAATTGTAATCCAAAGAAACCTAGTGCAAAGTTTAGAAACTGTGCAGTATTCATTTTTTTGATTTCAAAATTACTCATTTTTACCCCTATAAAAAACTACTGTCTATTTGAATTTTAGCATAGACAGTAGTTTTTGTCTTTATTTTTAAATAATTTATTAAATTGCTGCTTTAACTGTTTTAGCTGCTTTTCTTACAAAGTATGTTGCAGCTGTTGTAATAGCCATGATTGCAGGTGTTTGGAAGTTTGCATCTGTATATTTTTTCAATTTGTTACCTTCCATTCTGTAGTAACCATCTTGGATTTCGTTACCAGCTTTATCAACGTGTACAAATTCATTTGTTCCGTATGCGTTGTCAATGTTGAAGTTTGCATTGTCTATTGCAAGTTCGTTTACGTCATATTCTTTAACTTGGTTTGCTGCTCTAGTGTTGTCGAAACCGTTTGTATTGAATATTGCGATAACGTCGCTATCTTTGTTGTATCTGTAAA
Organism: Candidatus Gastranaerophilaceae bacterium; assembly: GCA_045616505.1. Taxonomy (GTDB): domain Bacteria; phylum Cyanobacteriota; class Vampirovibrionia; order Gastranaerophilales; family Gastranaerophilaceae; genus JAKSUT01. The sequence continues at coordinate 5,957 of JAZLGV010000044.1, forward strand.
CACCACCTAAATTATTGTTAGCGTTAATAACAACTGTTTCTCCATCTACAAATGGTTTGAAACATTCTTGGTTTCTGATGTTGAATGTCTTTTTGAATTCTTCGTGGAATGCTTTGATAGCTGGTCTGTTTTCATCATTTGCCCAAGCTCTGTGAAGTTGTTCTCTGTTGTGTTGGTAAACATTGTTACCAGCTGTTTCAAAACCAGTTTCGCCGTATTCATCACCTGCATAGAAAGTAGGGTTTCCAGGTAATGCCATCATGATTTCCATTGTTGCACGGTATTTATTTAATGCAGGTTGAAGCATTTCGTTGTGGATTGTTGCGATATATTTTTCTGTTTCTTCTTCGTTCAAACCTAAGTTAGCATATTTTACTGCTTCTTTGATTGTTTGGTTGTATGCTCTAGTTTTGAAGTGATCCATCATTACGTTTTTATCTGCATTTACACCATCAACTTTACCGATTGAGTATGCATACAATGCATTGATGATTTTGTTTTTATTTTCTTCTGGCATTTGTAGTTTTTGAGCTGCACTTTCAACTGCTTCATTTAGTGCGTTTCTAACTACGTTATTTTCTTCTATGCTATTTATTGCATTACATAATTCGTTTACTGCATTTGAGAACGCAAAGTATTTTTTAATATTTTTTTCTACATGCACTAGATTGTATTTTATTGCTTTTCCGTTGTCTCCAGAAAGGAAGTCATCATTTAGGCAATTAACTAATTCTTCATCAGCTGCATTTGTCATAGGTTTTTGGTTTTCAGTACCATATTTTCTCATCATTTCTGCATATATTTTAAATTCTTCTTTTTGAATGATGTCATTTTTATGGTTGTTCATGTCTTTTGGATAGAAGAAATTGCTGATATCAATTGCAAAGCCGTGAAGTGCTCTTGGTTTATCGTGGTTTCCAAAGCCTTCGTGTGAGTATCTGATGTTATCCGCAAAACCTGATTCGAAGAACTCATTAAGTTTTCCGTTTAAACCTCCAATTCCTTGGTGATATTGTTCTCCTGCTTCAGGACCACCGTGAACGATTTGATTTAAAATATTGAAGATATAAGTGTAATTTGTTTGTGTTGTTACACCTGTTTCACTGATTGTATTGTGTTCTTTTTTTACACATTCTGGCCATCTTTTATCGTTAGGTATATCTTGGCATAAGTAATTATTTAAGCAAGTGATTTCACCGATGATGTATGATTTAGGGTTGATTGCTCTGATTGTGTTAGTGAAATCTTTGAAGAAGTTTTCAACTGTTGGCCAAACATCGTTTTCATTAACTTTGTTTTGTGTGATTAAGTCTAAATCACGGATATCTTTTAGAGCATCTACCCTGTGGTCAAGACCTAATTCTAATTTTGAAATAATTGATTTTGCGATTTCTATATCTTTTTTGTTTACGTTTTCTGTAGAATTTTTGATAATAGTTGCTAAATCTTCTTGAGCTTCTTTATCGTTAGCTAATTTTTTTACACCTTCTTCAAATGCATATTGTAATTTTGCAACAACTTCTGCTCTTGAACCTGATTCGTAGTTAATGTTGTTCAAAACTTTTTCGTTGAAATCAGCTGATTTTTTGATAAATGTTGTGTGAGATTCTGCATCATGTTCAATTGAAGGTTTTTCGTTGCTTAGTGCATAAGCTGCAACATATCTCATAACATCAGAAGAAGTTAATCTGAATAATTGGCTTCCTTCTTCAGTTAGTTTACCGTCTTTGATAACATTTGAATGTTGAGCTGCGAAAATTTCTGCTACAACTTTTTCAATGTTTTCGTAAGTTTTATTGAAAGATTTGCCTTCAGTTACATTTTTGTCTGAAATTAATGATTGAATTTCAACAGGAAGTTCAGCAGCTAATAGAGGGAAATCTTTTAATTCATCTTTGATTGTGTCTTTTGCTGCAACTAAAGAAACTTCGTATTTTCCTGATAGGATATTTGCAATTTCTTCGTCTGAGATATTTGTGTTGAATCGTTTTGCGTATTCTTTAATTAGTTCTTCTTTGTTTGTTGTTTGTGTAATATCTTTTGCGATTGTTGTTGTTAAGATTTTGTCTGTTTCATTTGTCCAGTATCTAACTGTGTTGATGATATAATTTTGAACGTCTTGGTTTCTGTAGTTCAATGCAACGATATCTTTTTTACCTGTCCAGTTTCTGATTGTTGCATCTTTATCAACAGTGTTAAATGCAAAGTTGTCCCATTCTTTTAATGCGTTTCTGAATGGTGAACGAGTTGCTGGAGCTTGTGCAACTTTGTGTGTTGCAAGTTCTTTAACTTTGCTTTTTGCTGTATCAGGTGATACTTGGAATGCTAATAATTGAACGCTGTCTTTATAGTTTTTGATGTCGTATGTGTTATTTGTTTGTTTTTTAGCGTATTCAGTTGCTTTTTCTTCTGTGTTGATGTAATTTTTGTCCATCAATCTTCTGTCAAACAATTGAACATAAGTTGGTTCAGATGGTTTGTAGTCTGGATTTTTCTTTCCGAAATTGTCTGCTGGAGTTCCATCTTCTTTGAATTTATAAATTACAGGGCTGTTTATAAGTTTGAAATCATAGTGTTTTTCAGCTTCACTACCAACTGGAGGAAGTACACCAAATTTGAAACCATAAGAATCAAAATCTTTTGTATCGAACCAATCAAGATATGGTGATTGTTCGCCCCATCTGATTAGGTCTTGCATGTGAATACCGTTTAAACCTTCGTTTGCAAATGCACCATCTGCTACGAAGCCTAAACCGTTTTTAAATAAGCTAGTTTGTAATTTTTTGAAACTGTTTATATCACCTAAAGTTGAAGTGATTTGATATGGGTTTTGTGTCCAGTAACCATGGTTTGATAATGTATCGTTACCATAAATTGGAGTGCTGATAATTTTCTTTGCACCTAATTCTTTTATTTCAGGAAGTTTTGCTTCTATATCTTCAATTTTTCCACCAAATTTATTAACGTGGTTTCTTTCAACTTCTTTTCCGTTTTCATCTTTTATAATTTCACCTTTGTTGGCAGCAAAACTATCTGGCATTAAATGATACATTTGTTTGCCCATTTCGTGAGTTGCACGAGTTGATTTTATAGCTTCGTTGTATTGACCATCAAGAGTGTGTCTTGTGTTGTCATATATTTTTCTGCCTTCTGGAGTGTTAAATACGTAACCAACAGTTTGACCTTTTGTTTCAGAAACAGGTAAACTCCAAACAGGGATAGTTGCATTTTCGTGTTTTGTCAATTTGTCAGAAACATCTGTTTTTTTGCCGTTTTTGTCAAAAATTACTACTTCAGGTTTTACGTCTTGAGTTGTTGGTAAATAGAATTGGTATTCTTTTTTACCATTTGGGTTTGTTACTAATGAATGACCTTTAAAAGCTATTTTTGGTTTCATTGAAGTAGTAAAGTTGATTTTGTCCATGCACTTTTATCCCATATTTGTACGTATATATAAATAAACGAAAAACCTCAAAAATTTTTGCTTAATTTTTGAGGTTTGTAACGTTTTTTTAACTATATTTTTATGTTAGATATTGCTTTGTTTGTAAACTTTTACACCACTTTTTTCAATGTTAGGTGTATCGATTTCAAACATCATGAATTTTGCAGGTGAAAGTTTTACAGAAACTTTGTTATCTTTTGCTTCTACTGTTGCATCTCCTGCATTTTTTGGTGCTAAATCAATCATCTGTTGATCTGCTTTTAATCCATTGATATTAATATTTGCAGATTGAGTTCCGTTTGTATCTTTATTTGCAATTATCAATAATGTTTTTCCGTCAAGATGTCTTGCGTAAGCAATAACTTTATCTTGCTTGTTAGATGTTTGAAGAGGAATATAAGAACCTTTTGTAATTACGTTTTCATATTCTTTTCTAACTTTTGCCATTTCAGTCATAAATGTTCCAATTTCAGGATGTTCACCTTGAGGTTTTGTTGAAGCATTAAAGATATCGATTTGACTTGCGTGAGCTGTGAATTTTGAACAATCTGTGTTTGTTGGAGTGTCAGATAAGAATACTTTTAAATTTTTGTCATCAAATGCTTTGTTCAATTTGTTTCTTGTTTGAGCATCAATAGGCATTTGTATATTTGTTTTTTGAACGTAATCATATTTGTATTCATCACCAGTTTCAAATCCAGAAACGAAGTATGGGTTTGTCATTGGTAATGTTTCTTGTAAACCTGTTGTAAGGTTGCAATAGTCTGCACCACCGTGAGTCATTGGGCTCTTGTCATCGTGAGTGGCAAAAGAACCAATCATTGATTTTGCTCCAGGTAGATTTTTAGACATTTCTAAATTTAAAATCATGTTGTCATGAAATTCTTGAGCAGTTGGCCATTCGTGGAAAATGTGATATTGACCATAGTATGAATCAAATCCTGCTTTTAACAAATCTTCTGGTCTGTCTGCGGCTACGTTTGCCATCGGTGAAGCATCTTCATAAGTGTAGCTTTCTGCTAAAAATGCACATTCTGGATTTTTAGCTCTAGCATGTGATATTACATCAAGCCAGAATTTTGTAGGTTTTGATCTTGCAACGTCAACTCTGAATCCATCAACACCTAAATCCATATATTTATCTACGATTTGTTTGTGATAATCAACTAAAGCTTGGTTCAATTTTTGTTTGTCTTTGTCTTCCCAAACTTCAAACATTCTAATATCTTGCCATCCTTGAGGAATTTTTGGAGTTCCATCTGCGTTTTTAGCCATTAAATCAGGTCTGTTGTTGTATAATTCAATACCAGCACAACCTGGGATATCAATCATTACACTAATGCCTCTTTTATGACATTCATCTGTGAAATGTTTAAATTCTTCATCAACAGTTCTTGGGTCAGCTTTGTCATCAAGATGTGAATCTAGTTGTAAAAAGTCAGCTACTGAATAAATAGAACCTGCTGTTCCCATTGCTTGTTCTACGTTTGGTTCGTAGCATGGAAGAATGTGTAGAGCGTTTACACCGTAGCTTTTTAATTCATCAAGTCTATCAATTGCGTTTAAAAATGTTCCTTTTTGTTCGTTTGCTCCAACTAATTCGTTGCCGTCTTTGTCTTGTGCATTGAATGTTCTAGGAATTAGAGCATAAATTACTGCTTTATTTTCTTGAAATTTAGTTCTTAAATCATTTTGGTATTGAGGAGTTTGTTTGTTTTCTGGTTTTTTTACATTGAAATATGCTGATACAACATCACTTGTAACCACTTTGTTTTCATATTGTGGTTTTGCAGATTCTTGAGCTTCTTGTTCAGCTGCTTTTTGAGCACCCATTGCTACGTCTTTTTGATTAACTTTATTAAACAAATTGTTGTTGTTTTGAATTTGCATAATTTTCATAACTCCTTGAATTTAAGCCTAGTTTTGTTTTTGAATATTAGGATTGTATTTGTTTGTTTTTCCAAATTGTGATATTGCAAATAATGTGATACCAGATAGTATAGCAAATGCTCCGCCAACTTTCTTCAACCATCCTCTGTAAATTCCATTTTGGTTTGCTGCATCTTTAATGAAATTTTCTGGAGTTTTGCCTAACCATTCACAAATATCAGTGAAGTGTGCTGATTTTTGTGTTGATACATCAACTAGTTTTGTTGATAGGTCAAAACCTGATTTTTCAATATCTGTTATCAAGCTAGATTCTGATTTTAGTAAAGATTTTAAATTGTCTGACAAAGTGCCATCGCTAAAGAATTTTTCTATACCTTTATTGTATCTTGCTTGATTATTATTTACCCCTTTTATTATATCATCAAAATCATTATTTATGTGGTGAGGAGTTACACCTGAGATAAAGTCTGATAATTCAGATTTAAGAGCTACTCTTGTTGCATCTGTCATTTCTTCATCACTATGTTTTGCGATGATGTCTAAAATTCTAACAGGTGAGTACCAAGACACTTTAGTATTTATAACTTTGTTATTAAGTCTAGTTTTTTGAGCGTCTGCGATATATTTTTTGATGTCGCTATTTTGGTCTAATGTTTTTATTACATTATCAATACCCGTACCTAAACTTTCTGCTGCTTTGTTAAGTTCTTTAACTGATGGAGTAAGTGTTTTATCGATTTCGTTTAAAGCTTTTGTTAATGCTTCTTTGTTTTCTTTACCTGCAAATTTTTTGATTAATGATTCTGCTAATTCGCTGCTTATAGTTTTTTCTTCGTTTGTTGTTGCAACATTAACAGCGTTTGTGATAGCTTTCATTTCTTTAGGAGAAATTCCTAAAATGTCTGCGATTTTGTTAGGAACTGTTTTCCATTTATCGCCAACCATTGAAATACCATCAACATTTTTAGTTTTAATTTTTTGGATGATTTTTCCATCTGCATCTTTTACGATGTTTGCGCCAAGTCTTTCATCATATTTAACTAATTTTTCGTTGTTTGGAATGTTATCGTATAACAATGTAGCTTTTTTGAATTCGTAAGCTGAATCATTTGCTTTACCGAAAATAGAATCGTAAGCGGCATCTAATTCTATTAATGTTTGTTTTGCATTTTGTTGATCAACTTTGTTAGCTTTACCAAATAATTTTGCTGGTTTTTTGATGAAAATGTTTTCAAGAGTTTCTTTGAATGTGTATTTTTGGTTTTTATCAATTGCTACAAAATCTGTTATGCCAGTTTTGTTGATAGCTTTTTGAACTCTTGTTGCTTCTGTAAGTTTTTCAGCATATTTGCTAGCGTAGTTGCCCATCAAACTTGCCATTAATGGAGTTGCAAAACCTGCTGTCATCATCCATAATGTGTTTGATTGAGTTGCGATTTGTTTCATTTTTTTGTGAGTTTCATCGCTTCTGTTTTCAATGTTTTTTGGAACATTTAATTTGTTTCCGATTTTATCAATTCGTTTTTGACTCCATAAATCCCAAGGTAAATATTGTGGGTCTTCAAAAAATCTTTTTTGTCTGCCGTAGCTATCAACATATTCTTGGTTTACGTCAAAGCCAGCTTTTGCTTTAACAGCTGTTGATATCATTTTTGGCCATAATGCCATTGAAGTAAAGAATGATAAGAAACCAATGAATTCCATTCCTTTTGCTACTGGTTTATTTGTCATAGTAGCTAACATAGCTGCAATACCAAAGCTACCTAATCTTGTTGTTAAATCGTTGATTTTACCTACACTATAATCATCGCCTTTGCCATTGATTGCATCAGTAAGGTATTTTCCTTGTTTAACAAAGTTTGTTGCAGAGTTGATTGGGTTTTTTCTAACCAATCTACCAACAGGTTTGCCTACTGTAATTGATTGTTGCTTTGTATTAATAGAAGGAGTAGTAATTTCAGTCATTTATTTAGCCTCCTTGTTAGCTACATATTTTGAGTTATTCAAAATAGAAATATTGCCTAAAAGTACACTTGCGGCAAAACCAATAATTGCAAATTTTCCTGTGATTTTTGAACCAGGAATATCAGAACCTTTCCATAATGATTTGAATGCTTTTCCGATAGGTTCTGCAACTTTGATTTTTATGTTTTGCATTACATTTTTTACAGATTTAGGATTTTTAATATCTGCTAGTGCACCTGTCATAAAATCTTCTTTTAATACTTTTTGGTTTCCGAAGCCAACACCAAGCATTACGCCGAATGCTCCGATTAAATATTTCCAAGCATTTGCTCTTTTAATAGTAGATGAAATTAAAGGACGCAAAATGCTGTCTTTATCATTTGCATCTTCAGGAATACCCATTTTTTTAGCCATTTTGTCATATTCAATTTGACGTTCGTTAGGGTTGATTAAATTCCATCTGATAAATTTAGAGCTTTCATATAAATTGTGATATTCTTTTTTGTATACAGAGTGACCATCTTCGTCATAAGGTTTGTTGAATGAATTTGTGCTGATTTTTTGGTTAAGGTCGATACCTCTGAACATTTTTACAGGAGTATCAATACATGCTTTTGCTGCTGCTGTCATTAGGTAATAACAAAGACAACCAAGAGCCATTCCTTTTCCGTTAAATTTTGCAGCATTGTTAGCTTTTATATCAAACAAATTAGTTCCAGCCAAAATGGTTGCAACTAAACCAGGACCACCGATGAAATAAGGAACTTTTGACATTGTCATAAATTCATGGAAGTTTGCATCAGGGTCACCTTTCATTCCTCTTTCAACATAGTTAGGAATTTGAGAGGCATTATAAGCTTTAGCTTTTGCTCTATTCTTAGCAGAAGACCTATAAATAGCATCTTGTGGATTACTAAACTCAGTTGAGTTTTTCATAGGTTTTTGTTCTTTTTTACCACTAAATGTTTGAAATTTTGCAAAATTAATCATGATTACACCTTATTTCGTTATATATTATTAAAATTAAATCGAAGATAAAATTTGCTAAATTTTGAAAAATTAAGTTAATAACTCTTTACAATTTAAAATTTTTTTTTCATATTACTATAATTAATAGTGTATAAATTTTCATAGGAGTCAGTATTTTACGATGAAAAAAATATTATATTTTCTTTTGTTAGTGTTCCTTTTTAATATATGTGTTTCAAATTTTAATCCAGCTTTAGCAAGGAATTTTAAACATAAGAGTAATGTTAAAAATGTTGCTCAAGAAGATACACGTGTTGTAAAGAAAATAGATATAAATTCTCATTCTTATAAAATAAATTATGTGTTTGCAGACATAGATGGTACATTAATTCCATTTGATTCTGGAAATGGATTAAGTTATATTCCTTCAAGTGTTATTGATGCTACAAAAATTTTGTCAGATTCAAATATTATATTTGTTTTGATTTCTGGTAGAACTTTGTATGAAATAAATCAAATTGCTGATTCTTTAGGCTTGAAAAAGACCTATTTTGTTGGAAATCAAGGAGCAGAAATTTTAACTCCACAAGGTGCATTTATTCCAATTGGAGGTTTTAGTAAAAGTGTTTTAGATAATGTTTTGGCAGAAGTTGAAGTTTTTAATAAGAATAATAATTCTGATATTTTTCCATTTATTCATGCAAATGGAAAAGTTTATGTTTTTAAAAATATATCGCTTCCGTTTTCTTTTGATGAATATCATGTGATTAAATCAACTGACGAAATAGGTGATAATTTTAATGCTGTAAAAATAGGTTTGTATAATAAAGATAATAAATTGCTTGTGAGATTACAACAATATTTGAAAGAGAAGTTCCCTAACTATAATATTGTGATTTCATCTCCTACGTTTGTTGATTTTTTGAGTAAGGAAACTTCAAAAGGAAATGCTGTTAAATATATTACTTCAAAATTAAATGTTCCATTAAGACAAGTTGCCGTTTTTGGTGATTCTGAAAATGATATTAGTATGTTTACACCAGTTGTTTCTCAAGGAGGGTTAGCTATTGCAGTTGGTAACGCTATGCCAAAGGTAAAAGAAAATGCAAATTATATAACAGAGTCTGTTGAAGAAGATGGTTTCTTTAATGCTGTTTTGTTGATTGTAAAAAATAATAAAAGATTAACTCCTGTAAGAAAAAATGTTAATCAATATCAATTTAAAGGTTATTAATAAAATTTTATTGTTAAGTTTGTAACGTCTGAAATCTTTATGCGATGTGTGTTTTGAACAGGTGGGGCTGAGAACGATTGAAAACGGCGGTGTAAAGAGTTATAATTATATATTATGTCATTATCAGAAATAGTGCAACAACATCAACCCACAGCAGGCATGGCAGCCCAAAATATTTCAACATTTACTCCAATTCAGAAGGTTGAAAACGTTGGGTCTTTTTTGCCTGCCCAAAAACAACCACAAGAAGAAAAAGATATTGAAGATGTTGTTTTGATTTCTGACAAAGCAAATAAAATTTCTGATGCAGATAAAAAAGGGGATTTTGCATTAGTAAATAAATTATTGGCTGAAAAAAATGAAGATAGCGAAACTCTAGGAAATATGGCTTCAACATATTCTCCAAAATTATTAGGTCAAAAGTCAGACGAACAAAATGATGGTTTGACTTTACCTAGTGAGAAAAGAGACGAACAAAATGAAGCTGAAAAACCTTTAAACGAAAATAAAGATTCAGGAAAACAAGTTTCTGAAGCTGAACTTTCTGCAAAAGAAAAACAAGTTGTCGCACAACTAAAATCTGTTGATGCAGAAGTAAGAGCGCATGAACAAGCTCATATTGCAGCTGCTGGCTCTGGTGTGAGTGCTTCTGCTGCAAGTTTTGAATATGAAAAAGGCCCAGATGGTAATAAATATGCTGTTGCTGGTGAAGTAAATATTAGTTATCAAATGGGTTCAAATCATAAAGAAAATATACAAATTGCAAGAAATGTAAAAACTGCTGCTTTAGCTCCTGCTAGTCCTTCAGCTCAAGATAAAGCAGTTGCTCGTCATGCTGATCAAATGATTTTTGAAGAAATGGCTGCAATTGTAGAAGAAGATTTAGAAGCAAAACAAGAAGAAAAAAATGCAGAAATAGCAGAACAAGAAAATGTTGAAGAACCAGAAGAAAATGTTGAAAATTTTAAAACTGATAAGCTCCCTGTACAAGATTCAAAAAATGGTTTAAATACTAAAAATTTAATAGAAAGTCCTGTAAAAAACATTAAACAACATGACGATAAAGAAGTAGGTGTTTTTGTTTCATCTACTGATGTTTCGTTTGATAAAATTTTAAAACAAGAACAAGATGATATTGATTCTTTTATAGAAGATTATCGCAAAAGTAAAACTGTTGTAGAAAATCAACAAGCAGAAAATGAAGATGTTGTGAAGAAAAGTTTTCATGCGAAAAATTTTGATTCTAATTTGATTAATGCAGAACAAAACAAAAATAGTTATATCAATTTTTTAAATCTTCCAGTTTCTCTTGTTTAAGAATTTTTTATTTTTGTTTTATTAACATTTTGTAATATTAATTTTTAAAAAAGTCAATTTTTCAGAATACAAATACTTTATAATCATGTGTAGATTTATAATGTAGGTATATTTTAATGGTACAAGGTATTTCTAATTCTGAAGGTAATAAATATTCTGCTCAACAAACACAAAGACGTGTTGTGTATCCTCAAAAACAATATGCACAACAAAGAGCTCAATATCCAGAACAAAGACAATATCGTCAAACAAGCCCTCAAGATAGAGATAGATATCAATATTATCCTCAACGTAAGAAAACTAGTATTTTCGCAAATAAACCAACATTATCAACAGTTGCTTCAATAGTTGGTATTGCAGCTTCTACTGCAATTGCTTATTCAATATTAAAACCTGCTGTTGCTGAAAAAATGGCTAAGAAAAACGGCGCAAAATTATTTACAAAATTAGGTGATGATATTCCAGATGTAAATGGTGTAAAAGATACTATGAGCCAAGCTTCATTAGATGGCTTGAATAAACTTATAAAAATGTCAGATGTATCAGAAGAAGCAAAAATTGCAGCAGGTACTCCAAAAGGAGCAAACAGTTTCTTGTTATTTGGTGGTCCTGGTACAGGTAAATCTTTCTTTGCTAAAGTTGCAGCAAAATCATTAGATGCAAATTATACTGAAATAGATTTCTCAAAAATTGCTTCACCTTATGTAGGTCAAGCTTCAAAAAATATCAGAGATGAAGCAGAAGCAATTATAAATACTGCAAGAAAAAATCCAAATACAAAACATATTGTTACTTTCAATGAAATTGATGCGTTGATTAAAGTTGACCCTCAAGCTGCATCTCATACAGCAGAAGTTAGAAGTACAATGTTGAATGTGTTGGAAGATATGCAAAAGGAAAAAAATATTATTATCATCGGTACAACAAATATGAATCCTAATGCAATGGCAAGTAATGGTGCAATGTTGGATAAAGCTTCAACTGACAGATTTAAAACTGTTATTAATGTTCCTTTACCTGATAAAAAATGTTTGAAAAATGCAATTGTTTCAAAATTGAAAAAAGTTCCTGCAGCAGAAGAATTGTTAAAAAATAACGAAAAAGATATCGAAAAATTTGCTCAAGACTTAGAAACAGAAGGCTTCTCATTTAGAAAACTTGATCAATTTGTAGATGATGCTCAATCTTCATTTATGCTTGAATATAAAAAAGGTGAAAATGAAAAAATGACTGTTAAACATTTACAAGATGCTTTAGATGCCATAAAGAAAGCAAAAGTAGAAGATATTATTTATTAATTTTTAAAAACAGATTAAGCATAAATAAAAAGCCTATCATTATGATAGGCTTTTTATTAGTTCTTCAATTGTGTTTTCTTGTTTTGTAAGTTCGTCGGCTTTAGCTTTTGTTTCTTCGATAACTTCTGGTCTTGCATTAGATAAGAATTTATCGTTATTTAATCTAGCCATTAAACCTGCTTTTTCTTTATTTAATTTTTCAAGTTTTTTGTTTTGTCTTTCAACTTCTGCTTTCAAATCAATTAAATCTTCTAATGGGACAATTATTTTGTAATCCCCAACAACAGTTGTTGCTGATTTTTTAGGCGCTTCATTAGAATTTGCAAATGTTGCATTTTCAACTCTTGCAAGTCTTTTTAGATATGAAATAACGTCGTTGTTGTATAGTGTTTCTGCATCTTTTCCAGAAATAACAATATTGATTTTTACTGATGGAGAAATATTGAAACTTTGACGGACATTTCTCAATGATTTAATTGTTTCAATAACAAGTTCCATCTCTTTCTTTTCTTTTGTAAATGCTAATTTATCTTCAAATTTAGGATAATCTGCTCTGATAATTGCAGGGAAATCTTTGTTTGGAATTAGCGAATATATTTTTTCTGTAATATGAGGCATAATTGGGTGTAATAATCTTAATGCCATATCAAGAACATATTTCATAACTCGTTGAGTGTTTGCTTTGATATTAGCGTCTTGAAGTTGAATTTTTGCAATTTCAACATACCAGTCACAATATTCGTTCCAGAAGAAATCGTATAAAATATGTGCGATTTCACCGATACGATAGTTTTTGATATTTTCATTAACTTCTTTTGCCACTGTGTTTAATCTGTCTAAAATCCATTTGTCAGCAAGTGTGATGTTTGCAAAATCGATTGGTTTGTCGTCGATACCGTCAAGGTTCATTAGTACAAATCTTGATGCGTTCCAGATTTTGTTTGCAAAGTTTCTTCCGTATTCGAATTTTTCATCGCTAACTTTAATGTCTTGTCCACCGTATGTGCAAAGAGATGTCATTGTGAAACGTAGAGCGTCACAACCATATTTATCAATGATTTTAACAGGGTCAATTGTGTTTCCTTTAGATTTTGACATCTTTTGACCTTTTTCATCTCTTATAAGTCCGTGGATGTAAACTGTTGAAAATGGAGCTTTTCCTGTGAATTCTAAGCCCATTGTAATCATTCTTGCAACCCAGAAGAAAATAATATCAAACCCTGTTACAAGTACGCTTGTTGGATAGAATTTTTTAAAATCTTCTGTTTCTTTGTTAGGGAAGCCCATTGTTGAGAATGGCCATAATCCTGATGAAAACCAAGTATCAAGTACGTCTGGGTCTTGAGTATAATGTTCAGGGTCTGGGTTTTCTTTTGCTACAACCATTTCCCCTGTTTCGTTGTGATAGTATGCAGGAATTTGATGTCCCCACCACAATTGACGTGAGATACACCAATCTCTGATGTTTTCCATCCAACCTAAGTAGTTCTTTTCCCATCTTTCAGGAATGAATTTTATTCTTCCGTCTTTTACTGCAGCAATTGCTTCTTTTGCAAGTGGTTCCATTTTTACAAACCATTGTTCAGAAAGTAATGGCTCAATTGTTGTATGACATCTTTGACATTTACCAACATTGTGAGTGTGAGGAGTGATTTTTACTAAAGCTTGTTGAACTTCTAACATTTCAACGGTTTTAATTCTTGCTTCTTCTCTTGTTAAGCCTTGAATTTCAGGTGGAACTTCAGGACAAGCTTTCATTTTTCCTTCACCATCAATAACCCAAATTGGTTTTAAGTTGTGACGTTTGCCAACTTCAAAGTCGTTAGGGTCGTGTGCTGGAGTGATTTTTAAAGCACCTGTACCAAATGATTTATCAACATATTCATCTGCAATAATTGGAATTTCTCTACCTGTAAGAGGCATACATACAGTTTTTCCAATTAAATCTTTGTATTTGTAATCTGTTGGGTTTACTGCAATTGCAACATCACCAAACATTGTTTCTGGACGAGTTGTTGCAATTACGATTGCGCCAGCTTCATTTTTAAATGGGTATGAAATTTCCCATAAATTGCCATCTTCTGTTTCGTATTCAGTTTCTACATCAGAAATTGCACTTTGGCATCTTGGACACCAGTTTACGATGTATGCGCCTTTGTAAATAAGTCCTTTTTCGTATAATTTGATGAATACTTCTTTTACCGCTTCTGAACATCCTTCGTCAAATGTAAATCTTTCTCTTGAACGGTCAAAAGAAGCACCTAGTCTTTTGCATTGGTCAAGGATAGCAGATTTGTGAGCATTTGCCCATTCCCAAGTTTTTTCTAAGAATTTTTCTCTTCCAAGGTCAAAACGAGATTTTCCTTCTTGACGTAATTGTTTTTCTACTACGTTTTGAGTTGCAATTCCTGCGTGGTCAGTTCCTGGTAACCAAAGAGCTTCGTAACCTGCCATTCTGTGATAACGAGTAAGTATGTCTTGTAATGTTTCGTCTAATGCGTGTCCCATATGTAAAACACCAGTTACGTTTGGTGGCGGAATTACCATTGAAAATGAAGGTTTGTTGCTTTTGTTATCAGCTTTAAAGTATTCATTTTCTTCCCAAAATTTGTACATTTCTTCTTCAGTTGTTTTTGCATCATAAACTGTAGGTAAATCATCAATAATTGTCATTTTTAAATCCCTTTTTTCTCTGTTTATATAACGAATTTAACACAAACATAGTGAATAATAAAATTTTGTGTTAAAGTATGTAATGAAGTAGTCGGATAATCGCGCTTTGAATTTTTTTAAAGTGAGGAAAGTCCGGGCATTCGAGGACAGGTCGCTGGAGAAACTCCAGACAGCGTGAGCTGGTGGATAGGACCACAGAAATTATACTGCCGATGGCGAATTTCGCACAGGCGATGGTGCAACGGTGAGTTAAGAGCTTCACCAGCAAGTTTGAGAAAACTTGGCTAGGCAACCCCCGAC
>JAZLGV010000045.1:0-5684 GCA_045616505.1 Candidatus Gastranaerophilaceae bacterium
AATTACAATGAAGAACAATATTTTAAGTCCGCCGTTCTGTTTGAAGAAACGAGTATAGAAATTAATCAGATTTTTGATGAAATATATGGTGGTGAGCCAAAGCTTGAAGAAAACGTTTACACATAATTCTTGACAGAACCAGAATTTTCTTCCAAAATTAAAGAAAGCTCATCTGCAAACGAATTAGTTTCTAATGTGTGTAAAAGAACGCCTTTGTTTTTTATACTTTGTAACATCATTTTTAAGTAGATAATACAAAGTTCTGTACCACCAGGGAGTTTCCGCATTGCCTTTAAATGCGGACTGTTAAAAAAATTTTCCTTCAATTTTAGCCAATAGTATTTTTTTGCCATTTGTTTAACACCTCTATTGCTTTGGAAATTTTATTTTGTGCTTCTTTTTCTTCTTTTTGTTCATAACCTTCAAAATATTTAATTTGTTCAAGAGAAATATTAAAGATTTGACTTAATTTTACCGCTGTTGATAAATTTAATTCTTGTTGCCTTTTTCCTAATTCAATTAAGTTGTAAGTTTTTAATGATATTTCCATTTTATTAGCAATTTCTTGTTGAGTTAAATAATTATTTTTTCGTAAATTTCTTAACCAATTTCTCATTTTTGCACACTCCTTTATCTGCATTACGCAGATATTATATTCCCTACATTGCAGAATGACATTATTTTAAATTTAGTGTTTTGTATAATTTTAAAAAGGAGAAAATAAAAATGATTAGATTAAAGGAGGTAAGAGTAGAAAAAGGTCTTTCTCAAGTTAATGTATCTTCATCTATAGGACGTAACAATAAATCTTATAGTTGTTATGAATTAGAGCAGCGACAAATGGATTATGAAACTTTGATTGCTGTTGCTGATTTTTTTGATGTAAGTATTGATTATTTGTTAGGTCGTACTGAAAATAAGCGTTTTCTTGCTTCAATGGATGAAAATGAAAACGGTTTTATATGTTCTAAAGATGAAAAAGAGTTAATCAAATCATATCGGCAATTAAATAATGAACAGAAACAATATATACGTGGAGTTATTACTGGCGTTTCCTCTTCTTTAAGTTCACCTAATAAAAAAGCAGTAGTATTTCCTGCTACTGCTGGGATTTCAAGAAAAAATATTAAAGATAGTGTAAAGAAAGAGGTGTAATTATGAATATTGATGAATTACTTGAAATTATCAAAAAAACCGAATTACCTGTACCTGAAAACAAAAATGGTTATTGTATAGAAGGGGATATTTACAAATTTCAAAAATATAATAACAAATATTTAGGTACTGTTTATCAAAAACCAGGTAGAAATGGTTCAAGTATATCATTTTATATTGAAGATCCCAAAGTAATTAGCTGGGTAGAAAATCCAGCCAATAAACATTTTTTAACCAATTTACATGGTTGTCGTGTCAAATTACGTGGTACTCTTAAATTATATCAAGATAAAATACAGTTTCTATGTAACTTTGTTGAATTTCTAAATGAACCTTCTTTTGCAAAAAAGATATTTGTTGAAAATGAAAGTATGTTTGAACATAGTTTCTTAAATCAAAAAGAACAGGAACAGAATTTAAAAGATTTTAAAAGTGCTGATAGTAAATTTATAAAAATAGAAAAAATTGCACTTATAGCTAATAAATTATCAAAAGGAAAAGATGATTTTTTTGCAGAATCGTCTTTAACCAAAGATATTGTATATGAAAGTATTTCTCTTTCCGCCGAGAATATAGTAACTCAAATAAAAAAATATACTGATAGCAGTGATATTTCAATGATCTGTATTGTTAGAGGCGGAGGCGATTTATATAATGACCTATTTGATTTTGAAGATAAAGAAATTCTTAATGCAGTTATGACTGCAAAAAATAAGGGGAAGTTTATATTATGTGGTATAGGTCATTCTTCTGACAAACTTACAATTTTACAATTAGCGGATATACGTGCAAAAACACCACATGAAGCAGGAGAAATTGTAAAAGAATTTTTATCAAATAAAACATCAATTAAAAATTTAGAGTATAAAATTAATGAATTAACTAATGAATTAGAAAACAACAACAAACAGAAGTTATCTCAATTAACAGTAAAGAATGCTCAAATTAGTAATTTAAATGATGATATTGATACTTTGAAAAAACAATTAGATAAACACAACAACGAAACAGAAAATTTAAATAAGCAAATTCAAGATTTAAAATCAAAATGTAAGTTATTAGTAATCGTTTTAATTGGAATAATTTGTTATATTGCATATTCGTATTTTTTTAAATAGTATGGAGTATTATTGTGCCTAATGCTGTTATTTATGCCAGGTATTCTTCTCATCATCAGAAAGAAGAATCAATAGAAGGGCAAATCAGAGAATGTAAAGCGTACGCAAAAGCTAATAATTTACAGGTTATAGCTTGTTATATTGATAGAGCTATTTCCGGTAAAACGGATGCCCGTCCTGATTTTCAAAAAATGATGCAAGATAGTAATTCAAAGAGATTTGATTACGTTCTTGTTTATTCATTAGATAGATTTGCTCGCAATCGTTATGACAGTGCAATTTATAAAGCACGGTTAAAAGCAAACAACATTAAGGTATTATCTGCCAAAGAGAACATTTCTGATGACCCAACAGGAATATTAATGGAATCAGTTCTTGAGGGGATGGCTGAATATTATTCAGCTGAATTAGCACAAAAAATTAAGCGTGGAATGAAAGAAAATGCCCTTGCCGCTAAATGGGCAAGTGGACATGTTCCTTTTGGGTACAAATTAACCTTGGATAAAAAATTAATCATTGACCCACCAAAAGCTAAAATGGTCAAAAAAATTTTTAAAGCATACGCATCCGGGGAAAAAATTGTTAATCTTGCCAAAATGTTAAATGATGCTCATTACACAACAGCATTAGGTAATCGTTTTGGTCAAAATTCTTTTCATCGTTTTTTTGAAAATGAAGCATATATAGGAGTTTTTAAGTGGAATGATGTTCGCATAGAAGGCGGTGTTCCGGCTATTGTTTCAAAGGAAGTTTTTCAAATGGCAAACGAAAGGCAGAAAAGTTATAAATATAAACAAAAGAAAATATCCGGCATTTATGCTTTAAGTAATAAATTATTTTGCGGTGAATGTTTAGGGACAATGATTGGGATAAGCGGTATTAACCGTTTTGGCACAGTTTATCGTTATTATGCGTGCAGTAACAAACGTAAGCATAAATCTAAATGTTGTATAACACCTATACCGTGTGAATTTTTGGAAAATGTTATCCATGAAAAAATCATAGAAGTTTTATCTGATACCGAAATGCTTTCAAATGTAATTGAAAGTATGCTTGAATTGTCAAAGAAAAACAATGATACATCCCGTTTAGATTATTTACAAAAGGAATATAATCAGATCTCAAAGCAAGTAGATAATCTCGTTAATATCACAGTTGAAACAGGAAATTTACCATTGCCGTTAAAAAAGAAAATGAATGAATTATCAGAGCAACAATTATTTTTAGAAAAAGATATTGAAAATGAAAAACTTTTGTTGCAGCATCTTTCATTTGACAAAAGCAAAATTTTATTTTTCTTTCAAAGGATTTTAAGGGAGAAAAAGCATTTGTCTGATATAATTCAGGGACTTGTTAATAAGATTATTGTTAAAAAGGAGTCAGACACAGAATTATCAATTCATATTTTCTTTAATTTTTCTCCTATACCGCCAACAGACCCAACAGACTTAACTAAATATGATAAAGATAAAAGTGTTAGTTTTCATATTCCTCTTGACCACCACGCTTGGAGAGTTGGCCGTGGGCTTTGTCCCACGGCTTTTTTATATGCGGCTTGTAGTAAATGTTTATAACCAAAAAATTTTTAAAATTATGTAAATGCAATGTAGATATGTTATAATATTAAAAAAAGAGAAAGAAAAATGAAACATCAAATTGCAGAGTATGATGAAATAAAAAGAATTGGCAAAATATTATTTGATACTTTATCTCCTTGCAAAGTATATCTTTTCGGTTCATTCGCAAAGGGAAATCAAACAGAAAACAGTGATTATGATTTTTATGTTATTGTTAGCGACGATGTGAAAAACACATTTGAAATTACGGGTGATGCTTATTATGCTATTGAAAAAAACAGAAATCTTAAGAGAAGTGTTGATTTAATTGTTAGTCGGAATAAAACATATAATAAAAATTTAAAAATCCCTTTAACGATTGAACATTCAATAAAAGAAAGCGGGGTGTTACTTTATGAATGAAAAAACAAAAGAATGGATAAAATTTGCCAAAAGCGATATAAATGCTTTTAAACAACTTAATGCTGTAATTGTGAGGAAAGAAAATGCAATAATTTGTTTTCTTGCACAACAAGCAGCAGAAAAAATGTTAAAAGCTGTTATTCAAGAATATATTTATCCTGAAGAACCACTAAAAACACATGACCTGAGTGAATTACTTTTTACAATAGAAAAATTTACTTCTATAGATGATTCTATACATTTGTTTTGCGCCAAACTAAAATCATATGTTATTAAGACAAGATATCCAGGCGGAGAAGAAATAGAAGAAACAGATTCTAAAATTGCAATTAAATATTGCAAATCAATTATTGATTGGTGTAATAATAAAATTAAAGAATTTGAAAATATCAAACAAAACACCAAAGCCCGCAAGCCATCTCAGATGCCTGAGCGGGTAAAAAAATGTAAAGATAATTCGTTACATTTGTAACAAATGTAATGAGTATTATATTTGTAACACTTTGAATTTAATGCTCCAAAAATAGCGGGTAACATATATTTTAGGGTTCGTTTTTATGCACTCAATGCCCGGTTGGGCCGTCAGTAACTTTTTTAAAATTGTTTTCAGGCCACAAATGATTTGCGATGGCTTTTGCCACGCTTGGTTTTTCAGCAATAAAAATTCGTTTCATAGCAAAAAATCCTTTCTTTTTGTAAAATTTCTCTTGACATATCGTAATTTTTACGATATAATGGGCATAAAAAGGGGGTAAAACCAAACAAATGCCTAAAACTCGTGGGTCTTGGAAAGCCGAAATTTCCAACTGGGATGGCATCCGTTTAAAACAAGTTCGTGTTATGCAAGGGAACATATCCCAAGAAGATTTTGCAAAATTAGCTAATGTAACTAAATTCCACGTTAGCGACATTGAAAGTGGACGTATTAAACCATCTTCAAATGTTATTGCCGCTGTTGCAAAATTAGGTTATGATATAAACTGGTTTTTAAATGGTATAAGTAGCAAAGATGAAACCATCAATATCAACGTTCCTATTTTTTCAGTTATGTCAAATATGAAATTACTGAATTTTCAACAGGCAACTTTCATTAGCAATTTTGTTGATGAATATGTTAAATCTCTAAATATAGAGAAAACATCTGAAAAAACTGTTAAATCAAATCGTGGAAACCGTTCCACAAAATAATTTTTTATTTATGAAAAGGAGAATAAATTATGAAAATTAGAACCATTGCCGCTGTTACGCTTGTATCGCTTTCAATGTTGCTTGCCGGATGCGGGGAAGAACAAAAATTTGGTTCTGTCAAGAATTATGTGTAAACGTTTTCTTCAAGCTTTGGCTCACCACCATATATTTCATCAAAAATCTGATTAATTTCTATACTCGTTTCTTCAAACAGAACGGCGGACTTAAAATATTGTTCTTCATT
>JAZLGV010000046.1:0-11766 GCA_045616505.1 Candidatus Gastranaerophilaceae bacterium
CAAGTATAAAAAAAATGGGCTTCTAATTTTTAGAAACCCATTTTTTGTTGTATTTTTATGTATCAATATTTGTTGCGTAAACAGCGTTAGCTTCGATGAAATCTCTACGTTGTTCAACTTGGTCGCCCATCAAGATATCAAATAATCTGTCTGCAAGTATTGCATCTTCGATAGTAACTCTTTTTAGAGTTCTTGTTTCAGGGTTCATTGTTGTATCCCAAAGTTGTTCAGGCATCATTTCACCAAGACCTTTGAATCGTTGTAGTTGAATACCTTTTTGACCTCTTTCTTCAACAATTCTTTGTAAGTCTGCAAATGATGAAATTTCAATTTCTTCTTCGCCTGTTTTTAATACAAGTTCTTTTTCTTCTTCAATTAAGAAGTTTCTGATTAATGGATAAGAGTCTTTTAATCTTCTAAATTCAGGACTTCTTATGATGTGAGAAGTTACAGAAACTGGTTCGATTTTTTCATCATCACCGAATGATAATTTCAAAGTATATTTAGCAGTTTCTGGATTGTATTTTAATGATACTTCGTAGCTTTCTGCATCTTCAACATTGTAGTTTTTAGCATGGTCTTTGATGTAGTGATTTAAGTAATCACAATGTTCATTCATTTTTGTTTGATCTTCAAAGTCTTCTTCGCAAATTTCTGAACGTACCAAACCTCTTAGCATAACCTCTGGAATTGAGTTTAAAATAGGGTTGTTGTAAGAGTTATAGTATGCTGACATATTTGCCATAAGTGTTGTAAATTCAGCATCTGCACAAGTTTTTGTTTTACTCTTATCGCATAAGCATAAATCTTTTACACCTCTTTCACGAAGTAATTTTTCCAATGCTTTTTCGTTGTATAAGTATTCAGAATTTTTACCAATTGTGATTTTGTATAGAGGCGGTTGTGCGATATAAACAAATCCGTTATCAAGTAATGGTTTTGCATATCTAAAGAAGAATGTAAGCATTAATGTTCTGATGTGAGCGCCATCAACATCGGCATCTGTCATGATGATGATTTTGTGATAACGTAATTTTTCTAAATTTACTTCTTCTTCGTTTCTGCTGATGTTTATACCAAAAGCTTGAACCATTGATTGAATTTCGTTGTTGCTATAAATTCTATCAAGTCTTGCTTTTTCAACGTTTAAAATTTTACCTCTCAAAGGAAGAATTGCTTGATACATTCTGTTTCTACCTTGTTTAGCAGAACCACCAGCTGAATCCCCTTCGACTATGTATATTTCACATTTTTCAGGTTCTCTGTTTGAGCAGTCTGCAAGTTTTCCTGGAAGAGTTGAATTTTCAAGAACTGTTTTTCTTCTTGTAAGTTCTCTTGCTTTTCTTGCTGCTTCTCTTGCTCTTTGAGCTTGAAGTGTTTTTTCAATAATTGTTTTTGAAATTTTTGGATTGAATTCTAACCATTCAGTAAATTTATCTTTTACAACATCTTGAACGGCTGTCATTGCTTCTTGGTTTCCAAGTTTTTCTTTTGTTTGACCTTCAAATTCAGGGTTTCCTAATTTTACGCTGACGATTGCTGTTAAACCTTCTCTAACGTCATCACCAGTTAAGTTAGAATCTGAATCTTTTAGGATATTATTTTTTCTTGCATAATCGTTAAGTACACGAGTAATTGCGTTTCTGAAACCTGTTAAGTGAGTTCCTCCGTTGTGAGTGTTGATGTTGTTTGCGAATGATAATACGCTTTCTGCATAAGCATCTGTGTATTGCATTGCGATTTCAATTAACATTCCATCAACTGTTTTTTCCATATAAATTGGTTTTTCAAACATTGCAACTTTATTAGAATTTAAAAATTCAACATAACTTGCAATACCACCTTCATAGTGGAAAACTTGTTCTTCGCCTGTTTTTTCTTCGATTAAAATAATTTTTAAACCTTTGTTTAAGAAAGCCATTTCACGAAGTCTGTTTGCGATTACGTCTATATCTACAACAGTTGTTTCTGTGAAAATTTCAGGGTCAGGCCAGAAAGTTGATTTTGTACCTGTTTTTGCTGTTTCTTTACCTTTTTCAACTTGAGTTACAGGTTCGCCTCTCATGTATTCTTGTCTCCAAACAAAACCATCACGAGAAACTTCTACAATCATTTTTTCTGATAATGCGTTTACAACAGAAGCACCTACACCGTGAAGTCCGCCAGATACTTTGTAACCACCATCACCAAATTTACCACCAGCGTGAAGAACTGTGTGAACAACTTCTAATGCTGATTTTCCTGAATCAGGTTTTATATCGACAGGAATACCACGTCCGTTATCTTGAACTGTTACACTATAATCTGGGTGTACTGTTACGATAATATCTGTACAATATCCAGCCAATGATTCATCAATAGAGTTATCTACAATTTCATATATGCAGTGGTGTAAACCTCTTTGAGAAGTTGAGCCAATATACATCCCAGGTCTCATTCTAACGGCTTCTAAACCTTCTAAGACCCTAATATTACTGGCATCATAACCTTTGTTTTCTGTTCCCATTTTTTCTCCCTATCTATTAAAAAAATTAGTTAATTTTACTTGTATCCCTTGTTTTATTGTAGCATAAACAAAACTGTTGTAGCATGCTTATATCAAAATATTTTACATTTTATTTTTTTATTATATTTTTCCATTTCAACGAAACTTCATCAAGAACTTTTTCAGGTGAGTCGTTGTTGATTAGAACTTTTTGAACTGCTGTATTTATCAAAAGGTTTATTTCTTTTTGTCCTTTTGTTTGTTTAAGTGTCGGGTCAATTTTTTCAAGTTGTTTTGCGCTTATACATCTTGCTTTTGAAAGTTTGTCGTTTTCTGTATATGTTTTATAAAAATCGTCTTTAAGTGCAAGTTTGTTTACTGCAATAATATTTGTTCTTTTTGCTAAATCAAGTTGATTTTTTTTGTTTGTAAGGAAAAGTGCAAAATCAAGTGCTGCATCTTTTTTCTTTGATTTTAAAGGAATAATTAAATTCATTAATGAAAAATTATATTGTCCTAAAGAACCTGTAAATTGAGTTGAAACATCTGTGTCTTCATATATAGATGGAGCATTTTCTTTAATCATATTTAAGAAATTTGCACCACTTTCAAAGAATACCAATTGTCCAGACATGTATTTTTCAAGTGCTTCTCTTTGAGTTTGAGTTACAGATTCTTTTGGAATTAAATTTTTATCGTATAAATTTTTGTAGTATTCAAATACTTCGATTGATTTTGCAGAATTTATAGTTTCAGCCGAACTTGCACCATATTTATTTAGTATTTTTAGCATGGTGTCGTTTTCTGTGATTGTTGGCATAAGTACAAATGCGCCAGTTTGTGTTTTAATATCTTCTGCTATACTTCCTAATCTTTTGAATGTTTCAGGTGGATTTGAATATCCAGCTTGTTCAAGAAGTTTTTTGTTATAAATCGTAATTGCAGAAGTTGCGTACCAAGGAATTGTGTAATTTTTATCGTTAAATTTTAATGATTTAATTATATTTTTAGGAAATTGAGTAAGTTTTTCATCAGGAATTTCTGCTAATACTCCTTTTTCTGCTAAAAGTGCAGAAAAATCAGGGTTTAGGTTTATCAAATCGGGTGGTGTATTACTTAAAACTGCAGCAAGTGTTCTTTTTTCACCTTCAGAAAAAGGTACATCTATCCATTTAATTTTTACGTTTGGATTTTGTGCTTCGTATTC
This sequence comes from Candidatus Gastranaerophilaceae bacterium, assembly GCA_045616505.1. Lineage (GTDB taxonomy): Bacteria > Cyanobacteriota > Vampirovibrionia > Gastranaerophilales > Gastranaerophilaceae > JAKSUT01. The sequence goes on from JAZLGV010000046.1 coordinate 3,693, forward strand.
ATTGATTATGTTTTCCATATAATCGGAAAAATCACCCATTTGTAAAGTCCAAAAAACTAATTCATTTTCTGCAACTGTTGTGGTTGAATCTTTGCAATGATAAGCACCCCAAAGAATTGTAAAAACTATTATGATAATTGTTGAAATTTTTTTTAGCATACAAAAATTATATAAAAATTTATTATGTTTTCCCTCAACTATTCAGCCTAATCTTAGTTATAAAATTTAGACAGGTGTCTTATTTTAATTAAGTTTTTTCAAATTAGAATTAGTTTTGTAAAGGAGAGTGAAATGGTAGAATTATTTAAGTCGTCAGTAGTGAATTTAGAAAAGTTAAAGAGTGTTTTTATAGAGTTAACAGCGAAAAATTGTAATCAGAGATGTCAGTATTGTTATATAGATTTTCCTGTGAATAAAAATGTTAAAGATTTTATTTCTATTGATAAAATAAAATCTACTTTAAAAGAAATTCAAAATGATGATATTGAGTATATATTTCTTACTGGTGCAGAACCAATGACGCATCCAGAATTTAATTCGATTTTGCGTTTGTGTTTAAAAAAATTTAATGTTGTAATTTGTACAAATGGGTCTTTTATTAATGAAAAAAAATCAAGATTTTTGAAAAAAGTAGAAGATGAATTTGAAAACGAAATTGTATTTTTGTTTACCTTTGTACATTATGATGAATTAAAAAACGATAGTATAAGATATAGAGGGTCTTTTAGGCAAGTTTTGAATGCCGTAAAATGTTTATCAAAATATGGTTTTAATCCGATTTTTAATATTTTGAATTACTATAACGAACCCAAAGATATTTTAATAAATAATTTCATCGAAATACTTGGTAAGGTTGGTTTTTCGGCAGAAACTTTTAACTTTCAAATGCGAGAATTTTATGATGAAAATAATAATGATTTTAAAGAGCCGCTTGGCGGAAATTATGATTGTGCAACAAGTCGCACATTAACTTCTTTAGGTGTATATGCGTGTCCTTTTTTGGCGAATGACCATAGAGGTTGGACAGGAAATAACTTTGTTTCATATTCAAAACAAGTTTATTTAGAAACTGATTTTTGCGTAACTTGTGCAAAGAACAAAAACAAAATGTTTGGGTTTACTTTTGATATGTAGCTTCACCAGTTAGTATTGAGGCTGTTGTCCTGGACCCCCTTGACCTTGTTGAGGTTGTGATTTAAACATATTTAAGAAATTACCATTTTGTTGTTGAGGTTGATTTTGATTTTGTTCGTCAGGATTTTGATTACCTTTTAGAGCTTGTTCGTTTGCAAGTTTTTCATTTTCAGTTGCTTCTGAATATAAAACTAATTGCAATTTTGCAAGCAAAATAGATTTATCTTTTTGATAAGGAATAATTTTAAATGAATTTATGTTTATTAAATAAGGGTATTTAAGAATGTCATTCAAAATATTTGCTAATGAATTGTAATCAGTTACAAGTTCAAAATCTGTTTGGCAAGCATTATATTTTCCGCCTGATTTTGAATAAAATTCATCAGAAGGAGGGTTGTAACTATTATTGATAGAATAGATTTTAGCATTGTTGTATTTTACAATGTTAATTATGTCGCCAGACATCATTGCAAAATCTAGTTCAATATTTGTTTCTGTTTGGTTTGAAGGTTTGTATATTTTTTTCATTTGGTTTATGGAAGATTTTTTGATTTTTTCATATTCTTCCAATTTGTTAAATTCTTCTTGTAATTCTGCATATTGAGCTTGTTTGTTCTTTATTTCCATATTTGTTTTTACTAAATATACAGCTTTAGGTAAAATTTTTGATAGCAAAAAGAACAGAATTATAATGATAAATGTTCCGTATAAAATTGCTTCTCTATATTTATTAAAATTAAAATTAAAATTGAAATTCAAAATGTTTTCTCCTTACTTGAGATTTATTCTTTGAAGGTTTCCTGGCATATTAGGTTGAGGACCTGAAGGCATTCCCATTTGTGGTGGTGGACCTTGTTGCGGACCTTGTTGGGTTAATGATTCTGTATTTAATTTTACCCAAGGTTGTCCAAGTTCAAATAAGCTTTTTTTCACCCCAATTTCTGCTTGAGTATTGCTCATATTTTCTTCAGCAGCCAAATTTTGTTTTGTTTCTTCATACATAATTTGTTGTTCTGTTTTTTGCATATTTGCAATTTCGAATTGATAATATTCTGCTGTGCCATTTTCTACTAATGTATCAAGAGCAGATGGTGATATTTCTAATCTTTTTAATATTAAATCAGAATTATTAACTGTTGTTTTTAAACCTTTAAAGAATAAATCTATACTTGCAGGATCTGCTGATGTTCCTTTTATTGATACTTGAGCCATAGAATCAGCTTCAAAATATGTAACCCATAGTTTTTCAGGAACATTTGTAGCTAAAGCCTTATAGTAAGCTATTTTTGTTTTGTTTTGTTTTACACAGTTGTTAATTGATGTATAAATATCAAATGTAACGTTGTGGTTTGCTTCATTACGTTTCTTAATTTCATCTTGTAAAGTGGTGATATTAGATTCAATACTTCCTAAATGTCCTTCTACTTGAGGTACAAAAATGCTATTTAGTAATAAGTAAATTATCAATAATGGTAAAAATGTTGTCGCTGCAATAATCATAGATACTTTTTTGATAAATGCAGGTGTTAATTCAACTTCCAAGTTTCCAATATTTATTTTTGGACATTCAAAGTCATCTGTTTCTATTAATAAGTCTTCACTATTTAAGAAATTTAATTTTAATGGATAATCATAGAATTGATAAATAGCTGTACCAATTGCTTCAAGTGAAATCATTGTTGCAACATTTTGGAAAATGTTTAAGCTAACTGGCATATGTTCTTTTTGAATAAATTTATTACATTCTATATATTTAACTACACCATCAAAAGGTATTTTTTTAGTTAAAACTTCTGCACTTACTAAGTCTGTTTCCGAAATTATTACAAGATATTTTGCATCTAAACCAGCAAGTGTTAGTTGAGCTGATGTTTTGATTGCATTATAAATTTCGTCATCTACGAAAGATTTTAATGCCAAAGGTTCTTCGTAGTAACTAATTGGTTTATTTCCTTGCATAGAAATAATAGAGTAGTTATTTTGCATAACAATCATTAAATTCCATGCTATATTGGAACTCATTGGTTCACAAGTATTTAAGTAAGATATTGCTCTGTATAATGAGTTAAAAGAGTTTTCAATGCTTACTATTTTACATCCGACTTGATTGCAAACATCTAATATTTTTTCAATACATTCTTTTTGAATTGCTGTATATGCAATTTCTCTAGTATCGGAAGATGCTTGATCGTTAGAAGAGTTTGACCAAGTGATAATAGGGTCTTGTCTTTTGAAAATATATGATTGTTCAACTTCAGAGATAATCGCATTGTTTATGGCGTCGTCTGTCAAAATTGTTGGAAGATCTATAAGCCCAAAATAAACATTTGGTAAACTTAGTACGATATTACTTTTTGATGGGATATCAAGCTCATCAAATAAATCTTCCAAAGCTATTTTAAAGTCATCGTAATCTGCGATTTCTCTAGTAGAACTATTGTATTCTAGTGGTTTGTTTCCATATTTAACAACGGTTTTTGTTGCAGCATCAACTTGTATCATTTCAATGCCGACATTCGGCGAAATAGAAACACCCACGGTTATTTTGGTGCTAGCACCTAGTTGTGATAAAAATTCTTCTAACATGTTTTATAAATCCAATACTTTTTTTTATTATACAATAGAAATATATATTTCAAAAAAATGTAAATATATTTTACATCAATTATAGGATTAAATCATTTATGACAGAAGAGTTAATTGAAAAAATAAATAAGTTAAAAAAAGAAAAAAATGCTGTAATATTGGCTCATTGCTATCAGCATGCCGAAATTGATATTGTTGCAGATTTTGTTGGAGATTCTTTGTATTTAAGTCAGATGGCAGCAAAAACGAATGCAGATATCATTGTTTTTGCAGGTGTTTCATTCATGGCAGAAACTGCGAAAATGTTATCTCCAAATAAAAAAGTATTGTTACCATGCCAAAAAGCAGGTTGTGAAATGGCAGATATGATTAATCTTCAACAGATTAAAGATTTTAAATCTAAAAATCCAGATATTCCCGTTGTTTGTTATATAAATTCTTCTGCTGAAGTGAAATCAGAGGCTGATTATTGTTGCACAAGTTCAAACGCTTTAAAAGTTGTAGGTGCAATTGGGGCAGAAAAAGTTTTGTTTGTTCCTGATAAATGTTTAGGAGCATGGGTAGGCGAACAATTAGAAAATGTTGAAGTTATTACATACAATGGTTTTTGTCCTGTGCATTTTGGTATAAAAGCAGAAGATGTTATTGAAAAAAAACAAGAATATCCTGATGCGTTAGTTTTAGCACATCCAGAATGTAAAAAAGAAGTTGTAGAACTTGCAGATTATGTGGGTAGTACAACAGGTATCATGAAATTTGCAAAAGAAAGTAATAATAAAACTTTTATTATTTCAACAGAAGTCGGTGTTGTAGAAAGATTGGAAAGAGATTGTCCGAATAAAAAATTTGTATTAGTTTCACCACAAGCAGTATGTGAAAATATGAAATATCATAAATTACAAGATATTTATGATGCTCTTTTGAATGAACAATATGAAATAACAGTTGATGAAAATATTTCTAAAAAAGCCGTTAAATGTATTGATAGAATGTTAGAAATTAGTAAATAAACTTGACCATTATTTTATGTTAATGTTAAACTATTGATAAGTTATATAATTAATATGGAGATATAAAAATATGAAAAAAATATTAGGTATAGTAACAGGTATTGCTTTTTCTTTAGCATGCTCAAGTGTAGCATTTGCAGATGGTAATGCTTTTACACCATTAGATTTCAACGATAGTTATTCAGCTCCAAAAACTGCACCAGCAACAACAAATGCAGCAAGTTCAAAAGCTACAACAAAAGCTGTTTCTGATATTTCAGCAGCATCTGGCGAAGTTCCAATCGGAAATGACAGTATTCAAAATGCAATTTTGGAATTGGATAATGCACAAGTTGGTATTAGAAATGACTTGTTAAACTATAAAGCTAAATATGCTGATGTAGATGCTCAATATAAACTTATTAAAAATGAAAGAGCAATGTTAGCAAAACAAGTTAAAAGTATCGAAAAAAGAATTAAAAATATAGATAAATCTAAAGAAAAAATCAGAAAGAATATGATATAATCTAAATTTATTTTAGTATTTTAATTATAATTATAATAAGATAATAAAAAGGTAGAGCTTTTAAACTCTACCTTTTTTATTATAATAATTCTTTTAAACTTTTATCTAAATGTGTGTTTTTACATAGTTTTTTAAGTTTTGAAATTGCTCTATTTTCAATTTGTCTAATTCTTTCTCTTGAAACACCATATTGTGTGCCTATTTCATCAAGAGTTTTCTTTGCACCATTGTTGTCTAGTCCGTATCTTAAAATTAGAACATCTCTTTCTTTTTGGCTTAAACTGCTCAACATTTTTCTGATGTCTATTAATAAATTTTCTTGTGAAACTCGACTATCTGGAGTGATAGTTGATTCATCAACTATTGTGTCGCCGATTTTAGTTGAGTCTTCTTTTTGGTTTGTTGGCGATTCTATACTAATAGTTGATTGTGCAGATTTTATAAGAGTTGTTAGTTTGCTAACAGGAATACCCATTTTTGCAGCAATTTCTTGCTTTGTTGGTGTTCTTCCTAATTCGGTTGTTAAATCTACTGTGATTTTTTTAATTTTTCCTAAAGATTCAATCATGTGGATAGGAAGTCTGATAATTCTTGCTTTATCAGCGATAGCTCTTGTGATAGATTGTTGTACCCACCAAGTTGCATAAGTTGAAAATTTGTAACCTTTTGAGTAGTCAAATCTTTCTGCGGCTTTCATTAAACCTAAGTTTCCTTCTTGGATTAGGTCAAGAAAAGATAAACCTCTGCCGATATATTTTTTTGCAATACTTACTACAAGTCTTAAATTTGCATTAACCAATATGTTTTTAGAAATTTCACAATGGTCTTCTTGAATTTTTTTTGCAACATTGTATTCTTCTTCTGCAGAAAGTAGCGGGATTTTTCCGATTTGTTGTAAGTATAATCTTACAGAATCATCAGTATTTATTGAAGCAAGATTTTCTTGAATTTTTGGATCTTCTACAGAATCAAGAATTTCGTCTTCTTCTGATAATTCGTCATCAATAATATCAATATCAATATCGTTATTTTCGTCTTCTATTTCGTATATATCTTTTCTCTTTGCCATATAAACCCCATCTCGAAATTTATTATACTACAATTTTTTATTAAATAGAATACTTTTTTGTCTTACAGATTCAAAAATTATTGCACTAAAGGCATTGGAAACATTTAAAGAATTAAAACCATGCTCCATGGGAATTTTAACTGTAAAATCTGATTCTTTTAACAATGATTTTGATACTCCGGCATGCTCTGCACCCATGATAAGTGCAAAATTCATGTCGTTATATTTTATATCATAGTAATTATCTTTTGCAGAAGCATCTGTTGCAATTACCCACCAATCTGATTCTTTAAGTTTTTGAACAGCGCTGACAAGACTGTTTACTCTTATTATTGGTATATGGTTTATTGCTCCAGCTGACGTTTTTTCAACGGTTGAATTAACTTGAACATTTCTTCTTGTTGGCATGATTATTGCAGATACTCCAGCGCAAACTGCAGTTCTGATTATTGCTCCAAGATTGTGAGAGTCTTCTATTCCGTCAAGAATTACAATTGATTCTAAATTGTGAGGTTTGTTTAAAAAATCATCTAAGTCAGCATATTTGACAGGAGAAATTTGAGCAAATACTCCTTGATGTGATACGTCTTTTAAATCTTGGAATTTTTCTTTTCCGACAAATTGGAAAACAATACCTTTTTCTTGAGCGATATCTTTTATTTGATTAATTTTTGCATCGCCATGTATATTTTTAGATATAAGAATTTTGTTTATTTCTCTTTTTCCTGATAATAATGCTTCTATAATTGCGTTTTTTCCGTAAATTATATCGTTGCTTTCCATAAATGCCTCTTAAAATTTACATGTATATATATAATTAATACATGTTCTTATAATTATATAATTATTATACATAGAATTATTATGTATTAATTAATCAGCATGAAAATATAGTCCATGAATATGACATGTAACATGCAAAAATAAGTGCTGGAAAAAGCTAAAATTTTTAAAAAATAGTGTAAAATTTACAATTAATTAAGTTTTGTTAATTGCCTAAAAGGCTTAGTATGATTGGACTTTTTACCATTTTGAAAAAATAAAATAAAGAAAAATAAAAAAATATAAAAAGAAACACTTGATTTTAAATTTTTTTCATAATATACTGATTGAGCGGTCAGTTGAAAGAACCGCAATGAACATTTAAACCGAAATAAATAGCAAAATAAACGTATTAGTTTAAAATTAAAGCACGTTAGACTTTGTAAAGAAATTTAAATAATTTTTTAAAAGAAGTGCTTGACAATAAAAATTTAAGTAATAAGATAATAGTTACCACGAGATGTGGTTGAGATTAGACACTGGCTAAAAAGATTTTATAATCTGCCAAGTTTTGAGAGTTTTTAAGACCTCAATCGAAAAAAGATTTTCGGGAAATGAAATCGCAAGATTTACTATCCCAAGGATGAGGAAACGAGTCCAAATCTGAACATTGAAAATAGAATAGCTGAAAACGATTAAATATACTTGTTGATTCAACAAAAATGATTTAACGGACAAATTCACAAGGCATAAGCCAAGTGTTAAAACAAAGTCGAGCAGTTCTTTGAATTAGCCTTCAAAGAACGAGGACAATAACTTTCTGACAATGGAGAGTTTGATCCTGGCTCAGGACGAACGCTGGCGGCGTGCTTCATACATGCAAGTCGAACGAGAAGCAGGAGCTTGCTCCTGTGGAAAGTGGCGGACGGGTGAGTAATATGTAGGAAATCTGCCCTAGAGAGGGGGACAACAGAGGGAAACTTCTGCTAATACCCCATATGAGCGTAC
>JAZLGV010000047.1:0-2577 GCA_045616505.1 Candidatus Gastranaerophilaceae bacterium
ATAAATAAACTTTCTACATATTTCATAGCCGTATGTTCTTTACAAATTACTATTTATATAATGCTTTTAAATCTTCTCTTTCGTATTTGTTATGTCCTTTTAAAGACTTTTTATATTTCCAACATTTAATTGCATGTTCTAAAGACTTATCTTTATTATCTTCAAAAAAATCTCTTATATATGTATTATATTCAAATTGCTTATCTATAGTTGTTTTATTATTTTTCTTATCTTTTAAAATTTGATAATATGCATCAATTGATTCTTTATAAGTTTTTCCGGAATTATTCTTTAACCATTTTTGAAATAACACATTAAACGAAAAATTTTTACCAATTTGATTTTTATAAAATTCTCTATGCTTTTCTGAGCAGACAAAGTTTTCTTCAATTATTGAGTCTAAAGTAATTTCAACCTCGATTAATGTTCTTCTTGAATTATGAGATTTAATACTTTTTTCGCCTGTATCTAAAAATTTAGATATTCTTTCTGTCAATTCTAGTTTTCCGCCAGTAGCTTGTAAATTGTTTTTTTTACAAAATTCTACTAATTCTTCTTTTAAATAATAAAATGATTTAAAAGTATTACTATCTAACCCTTTTTCTAGATCAGGTCTTTTCTCCATATTATCCGCTCTCCTTCAAATTGCTATTTATCTATAAACTTATTATATGATAAAAAGAGCAAAATTTTTCATTTGCTCCTAAAATTTATTAATTAATTTTATTCTTTTATTTCTGTACCATCTTTGAATTTAAATACTACAAGTCATTTTCTTCAATTGTTGCACTTTCTAATAAGCTCCCCCATATTAAGCCATCAAACTTTTCTAATAAAGTAGTTTCCACAGCAAAGAATGAAATTCGCTGACAAAATCAAAAACAACATTATAACCTCAGATATTTGGTTTAGAAGTTCATCAGGTGCAGCTTGCTTCTGCTCAGGACAATCAGTGTCAGGCCCTAAATGTTGGTTTGATACAAAAGGAATATCTTTAGAAAACAAAATAAAATAACAAAGGTCTCACCCTTGAGCTATTAACTCTTGGATGAGGTTTTCTTTTAACCTGATTTTGGGCATTCGGAATAAATCTCTAATTAAACAGCACATTATGGGCTTTTTTCTTTTCTTTGCAATTGCATATCTTTTTATTGTTAGTAAGAAAAATAAATATTAATATATTTGAAATTATTTTCAAAATTGGAGGGTAGAAATGGCACAATATAAAAGTTATAATCTATTGAAAAAATTGTATTTTGTTAGAACAAGTGCTTCTGAAGAAGAACTTAAAGCCGCAAACATTATTAAAGAAGAAGTTGAAAGTCTTGGCGTTAACGCTTGGATAGAAGATTTTGATGTTGATCATCCATTTATTAATGAAGCAAGTGTTCAATTCTTTGAACCTAATTTTATTCCTGAATGTGTAGGCGTAGGAATGTCAGGAAGTACCCCAAAAGATGGGTTAACTGGTGAGTTTGTGTATGTCGAAAATGAGGAAGTAGCAAAAATTATCGATGTCAAAGATAAAATTTGTTTTGTTCATTCAAAAATTATCCCTCAAAAACTATATAAAATTTTGGTCGAAAAAGGTGCAAAAGGCATCATAGAATGCTGTGGAGACGTTTATCGCCCAGCAAGCGATGTTGATTTAGACCCTTACGCTTATAGAGAAAGAAATTACAAATTTGGTAAGATTCCAGCGGTTTGTATTAGAGCAAAAGACGCAGAAAAAATACTAAACGCAAAGCCAAAATTTGCAAAAATTATCAATATTGAAAATGAATCAACCGCAAAATCTCATAATGTTGTAGCTGAAATTAAAGGCACTTTATATCCAGATGAATTTATTACTTTTACTGCTCATTATGATTCAGTTCCATTTTCAAAAGGAATATATGACAATGCAACAGGAAGTACCACTATTATGCAGATGCTTGCTTATTATGTGAAAAATCCTCCAAAAAGAACATTGAAGTTTATTTGGTGTGGAAGCGAAGAATGTGGCCTTTTAGGTTCTAAGGCATATGTTGAAGCTCACAAAGAAGATATCCAAAAGAATTGTAAGCTCAACATCAATGTTGATATGACAGGAGTCACTATTGGTTTTGATATAGCATGTGTTACAGGCCCACAATCATTAGTTGATAATATTTCTTATTTTGGAAAAGAAATTGGTTTCCCAATCCAAGTTAGACAAGGTGTCTACTCTAGTGATTCATCTCCTTTCGCTGATGTAGGAATTCCTGCAATTTCATTTGCAAGATTAGCACCACAAGGAGCTGCTCAAATTCATTCTCATAGAGATGTGGCAGAACGTTTGAATGCAGATCCATATTACAAAACTTGTGATTTTATTGAAAAAATTTCATCAAAATGGATTAATTCAGTATGTTTTCCTGTACCAAAAGACATTCCAGAAAACATGAAAACAGAATTAGATTATTATTTCTTCAGAAAAGAAAGAACATAGTCTATCAAAAATGTTAATTAAATAAGTCATGTCCAATTTTATAAGAAACCCAAATTTTCCAACCTTCTTATAGAAATTATTGGACATGACTTTTTCATTAAGACTTT
>JAZLGV010000048.1:0-8735 GCA_045616505.1 Candidatus Gastranaerophilaceae bacterium
TAGCTCCTTAGTAATTCGTAACTGTGATTTGTTTAAATCCCTTACAACATGCATGTCGGCACATGTTTTGAGAACTTTAATAAATCACTTCTGTTTGTTAAGTTTTTGTTACAATTGTTTTTGGTAAAATATATTTGTGAAATTTATAAATTATTATTGTTATGTATAAAGGATTTAAAAGGTATAAAAATGGTTGATTATAAAGAATATACAGACGAAGGGATTTATAGTTTAAATCAAGGTGAAGCAGAAATTGCAATAGAAAAATTTTCTAAATCTATTGAATTAAAATCAGATTGGGAAATTTCATATTTTTATAGGGCTGTTGCTTTTCAATCATTAGAAAAATTTGATGATGCGATATTAGATTATACAAAAGCTATTCAAATAAACGATAAAATGACAGATGCTTACTACAATAGAGCTTATATATCTTTGACTAGAAAAGATATTGAAAATAAAAATATGGAAAAAATTGTTGAAGATTTGGAAAAAGCATTAGAGTTAGACGATAAATTTATTGATGCTCTTTATGCGATGGCAACAGTTTTAAAAAAATTAGGTGAGTATAAAAAAGCTTTAACTTATTTAGATAGAATAATAGAAATAGAACCGCAAGCGATAAATGCTAATGCGTTGAAAAAGTTGTTATTGCAAAAATATATAAAATAAATTATTTTTCGTTTCTAAGTTTTGTAATAAATTTATTTAGTCTAAACATAGCTTCTTTTAATGTTTCAAGTGAGTAGGCATAAGAAATTCTTAAAAATCCTTCTCCGCTATCTCCGAATGCAGTTCCTGGAACTGTCGCAACTTTTTCTTCTTTCAAAAATCTTGTTGCAAATTCGTCACTTGAAAGACCAAATTCTTTTATACAAGGGAAAACATAAAATGCTCCAAAAGGTTCAAAACATTCTAGTTTCATTTCTTTAAAAGCATTCATTAAAAATCTTCTTCTGTGGTTGTATTCTGTTTTCATCATTTCAACGTCATTTTCGCCGTGTTTAAGTGCTTCTATTGCAGCATATTGGCTTGTTGTTGGTGCGCACATAATCGCATATTGATGTATTTTTAGCATTTGTTTAAGTATAGGCTCAGGTGCGCAAGCATATCCTAATCTCCAGCCTGTCATTGCATAAGCTTTTGAAAAACCGTTGATTAAAACAGTTCTTTCTTTCATTCCTTTTATGGAAGCTATTGAAACGTGTTTTTTTCCATAGGTTAGTTCTGAATATATTTCATCAGAAATAACATACAAATCTTTTTCTATAATGACTTTTGCAATATCTTCTAAGTCTTCTTTTTCCATAATTGAACCTGTTGGGTTATTTGGAAACGGAAGTATTAAAAATTTTGTTTTGTCTGTTATTTTTTCAAGAATTTCTTGTGCTGTTAGTTTAAAATTGTTTTCTGCTTTGAGGTCGATAATAACAGGTGTTGCACCTGCAAGAATTGCACAAGGATAATATGAAACATAGCTTGGTTGAGGTATAAGAACTTCATCCCCTGTGTTTACCATTGCACGAAGAGCAATATCTATTGCTTCTGAACCTCCAACAGTAACCATTACTTCTGAGTTGTAATCGTAAGAAATATTTTGAGAATTTCTTAAATAATTACAAATTTCTTGTTTTAGTTCTTTTAATCCAGAATTTGAAGTGTAAAATGTTTTTCCTTTTTCAAGAGCATAAATACCTTCATCTCTGATGTGCCATGGAGTGTCAAAATCTGGTTCTCCGACACCAAGTGAGATAACATCTTGCATTTCACTTACTAAATCGAAAAATTTTCTTATTCCAGAAGGTTTAATATTTACAATTTTTTCGGATAGAGGAATTGTCATGGAGTAATTACCTCTCTCATATCTTTTGGTTTTTTAGCAAGAACTGTTCCTTGAGCTTTGTATTTTTTCAAAATAAAGTGTGTTGCTGTACTTAAAACGGTATCAAGCGTAGAAAGTTTGTCAGATACGAATGCTGAAACTTCTTTTAATGACTTTCCTTCTAATGTAACAAGAAGGTCAAAACCACCTGAAATCAAATATACTGAATGGACTTCAGGATAGTTATAAATTCTTTCTGCGATAGAATCAAAGCCTTGTCCTCTTTGTGGTGTTACTCTCACTTCTATAAGAGCTGTAACTGTTTCGATAGAAGTTTTTTCCCAATCGATAAGGGTATGATAGCCACAAATTATACCTTCTTCTTCCATTTTTTTTATTTCATTTGCAACTTCAATTTCTTCTTTATCAAGTAAAACGGCAAGTTCTTTTGGGCTTATTTTGCTGTTTTTTTCAATGGTCATCAAAATTTCTTTACGCATTCTTTTCTCCAATTTAATTATTGTTTTTTTAGTATAGACCTTTTAAAAATCTATTTCAACTTTTTAATTATTTTAGTTTCTTTAATGAAGATAAGAAATTGTTATTTTGAATATCTCCATCTACTTTTGTTAAAAATATTTGACTCATTTTTTCATCAAGTTCAGAACTTAGTTTTGGAAGTTGTGAAATTTCAGTTGAGTATAAGTAACTTTCTTGAGAATTTGTATTTGGCATTATCATTGCTAAATTGTTTAAAGACAATGTACGCAAGAAACCAAGGAAACCTTTATGTTTGTTGCTGAATTTTGTATATATACGAAGTGTTGCGTCCATTGTTTCCAAATCTATTCTTCCTATTATGAATGAACTTAATTGAGGTGATGATGATTTGATTGTCATTGATTTTATAATATTGTCTTGTATTAAGATGTTTCCTGAGATGTTTTTGAACATACCGTCAGGAATATTTACTATATCTATGAAAGTTGTTGGACTAATCATTGTTATTGGATTTCTAAAAATTGAAACAAAGTTTAAAATATATTCAATATAACCAAGTTTGTTGATTGTACCATTTCCAATAGTGAATTTTATTGTACCGTTCAATTTGAAAGAATTATCTGTTGAAAAATCTATTATTGCAGAGCCTTTACCTGATATTTCGTTTTTTAAATTAAGTAAATTTGTTGCAAGTATATCTGCATCTACGGTTTTTGCTCCTAAGTGAATATTGTATTTTTGATTTTTTAAATCACAAAGTATTCTAAGTGCAGATGTTCCTTTTGCAAAATCAAATTTGTTTGAATTGATTTTTAATAATCCTTCTTTATCTAGAGTCAAGTTTGCATTTAAATTTCCAAATTCAATTTCTTTGTAGCTACCGTGTTTAAGATTAAATTTACACTTTTCAACTATTAGCATGTTTGGATTGAACGTATAAGCTTCGTTGCTATCATCATCATTTTCTTCTGCTGCAATAGTATTTATTATTTGTTCTTGTAGTTTTTCTTCTTTTATATAATTTTTCAAATCAGTTGGATTTGAAACTCTCATACCTAAAATACTTAATTTTGGTAAACTTTCGTATTTTTCAACAATTTGATTAAAGTTATTGATAGTAATATTACCTGTTTCTGTGTCGTTTATGTTTTTAGGACCTTCTTGTAATTTTAAACTTCTTGCAGCACGTCCTTTAAGAACAGAGTAATCTTCGTATGGAGTTTGTGCCATAGAATTTATTAATCGTTCCATATCTATTTCATCAACAGTTAAATTTACATCTTTGATGACTATTGGGAATAGAATTTCGTTTTTAATTTTTCCGTTAAAGTCATAATTTGAACGTCTAAATTGTCCTTTTGAAATAAGGTTAATATTTTTTGAATCAGTATAAAGTTTGGCACTTTTAATTCTTAATCTTTGGCTTGGAATAGTTATGTCTTCTGCGTTAAAAGCACCTGATATAATTGGTGTTTTGCCATAGTTTAAATATTTTATATTTCCGTCAATAAGTCCTTTTCTAAAAAATCTTTGACCGATTAATACGTTCAAAAATTCACTAGGAAGCGGACGGAAGAAATCAAATCCAAATTCTTTTAATGCTCCTGTTGCGATATCTGCTTTTCCTGCAAGTTTTAGAACAGGATTAAGTTTTGAGTTTTTGTTTATCGTTCTTGAAATATAATAGTCAATTTTATTTATATCTAATAATGTTCCTTTAAGAGTCATTTCTGCAAGAATTGCTCTGTCAAAGTTTTTTGGAGTGATAGAAGTTTTGTCAAATAGAATATCTTGTCCTTTGTCTATTTTAAAATAGGCATTAATTTTTTGTTCTGTTGGTGTTGCATTTACCATTACAATAGTTCTTGAATCTGCTGTAAGTTCTATTGGTACATTTGCAAGTTTTGAAACATAATTTTTGGTGAAATTGTTTGATGTATATCCTTTTAAGACTACATTTGCGTTAAGGTTTTTCATGTAATCTTTTATTGAACCTGAAGCCTCAAGTTTATTTCGGTTGCTTGTTGCAAAAGTTGCTTTAAAATCTTTAAGTGTAATATCTTTTTTGTCTATAAGTATTGTACCGTTTGAAATTTTTACAGGCATGTCATAGACTGGTGTTAGTTTTAAACCTGTTTTGTGAACTTTGATTTTTCCTGAAAGGTCGTCATTTTTTAAATTTATTGAAAAGTCAAAGTTTCCATATATGTCTTTGAAAAATGCTAAATATTCATCTCCGTCAGGAATGATTACGTTAGAATTAATTAGTCTTACTATGTTTTTTAAATCAAAGTTTTTTGAAGAAATAGTAGTGTCAAAGTTTGAATTTGTATCAATGTTTCCATTGATATTTAATTTTGATTTGTTTACTAAAATATCAAGGTTGTTTATGAAAAGTTTGTTGTCTTTTACATAAGTTGTATTTTTGTCTTTTAGTGAAATGTTTAGTTTTTCATTTTTCTTTTGTAATTTTGTTTTTATATCGAAATGAATGTATTTAGGTGAAACTTGGTCTGAAACAAAAATGTTTCTGCCCCATAAATTTAGTGATAAATCAGGAGCTTGTTTGTATGTTACATAAATGTTTTCGATATTTAAAATTGAATTAATCCAGTCTATTGTCCAATCAAAAGGTTTTGGCTCTTCTTTTTTTTCTTCTTGTGGAATAAGGCTTAATAATTCATTCGTGTCAATGTATATATTTTTACTTGTGATTTTGTTTAAAGTTATTTTTTTCTTTAGTATTTCGTTGAAAGAAATATTTGTTTCAAAGTTGCTGATTTGAACAATTGATTTTGAATTTTTGTTTAATATTAGTTGTTCTATTTCAAAGTTGATTTTTGGAGCAAGGCTTGTTTGTAATTTCGGATTTTCTATTATAAGTTCAACATCAAGTTGTTTTTTCAGTTCGTTTTTAGCGAAATTCAAGAAATGAGGATTTGAAATAAGATTAGGCAATATGTACAAGTAAGTTATAAAAGGTAATGATACCAAAATAACTGCTATAATTGATATTGTTGTGATAACTGTTTTTAATTTTAAAAATTTCAAAATTTTGTTCATAAATATCCCCGAATTTATTATAGCATAAGTTTTTATGTTATTATATTATTATGAGAAAATTTTACTTTTTAATATTATTTGTATGTTTTTTTATTGGTTTAACTGCTCCTGTATATTCCGCAGAGCATAAAATGTCTGATGTTGTTGTTTTTTCTAAAAAAAATAAATTCGGTTTAAAAGAAAAAGCAACTGAAGAAGTTATTGTTGAGCCAAAATATGATAAGTTTATAAGACTAGGTGAAACTTCTTGGATTGTTAAAAGAAAAAATAAATTTGGTTTGATGGATAGCGATGGTAATTATTTAGTAGAACCAAAATATTCTCATTGTGAAAGAGTTTTTGTAACTTTTGCAAAACTTGGAAATGATAAAGATTATGGTTTGCATGATGAAACAGGAAAAGAAATAATTCCACATGAATATTCTCAAATAGAACCGACTTTTGGAAAAATGTTTGTAACTTGTAAAAAATATAAGTATGGTTTGATGGATTATAGTGGTAATATCGTTTTAAGAAATGTTTTTGACGAAATTTATATGCCATCTTCTTCAGTTTTAAGGCTAAAATATGATGATGAATGGTATGAATTAGAAGCGAAAAGAAAAGAAGATATAAATATGCCAAAAGCTACTAATAATACTCTTTCTCTTGATGATGATTTTACTATAACAAATATTGTTATAAATACAGGTGTTGTTTCAGGTTATTCAGTTGTTACTTTTACAGATTATGTGTTGAAAGTTTTTTCAACAATTTCACCTGCTTATGAAGCAACAATAGACGAATTGATGTTTTCAAAAGGTGCAGATACAATTCCTGTAATAATGAAATTTTCTTGGCTTCCAAAATTCCCAGTTGTATATACAAAAAAATATTTTAATTATTTTGGTTGTCCAAATAATGGTGTTTTGTACGGTGCAAAAAGTAATTTGAAACAAAAGATAAAGTAGGAGTGATTTTGATATGAAAAAATTTTTTGATTATATAAAAGATTTTCAAATTAGTTTGTTAGGTTTTTTTATCGCATTTGCATTTCTTATTGTGGGGTTGGTAGTTTCTGATAATGTTTCAAATAAAAATATTACTGTAACTGGTTCTGCTTTTGAAAATGTAAAATCAGATTCAGCATCTTGGGTGTTTAAAATTGAAGCAAGAGCAAATTCAAAAAATCAGGCTTATCAAATTGTGAAAAATCAAATTCCGATTGTTGAAAAATATTTGATAGCTAATGGTATAGAAAAGGATAATATAGATTTGGTTTCTCAAAATTCTTGGGAAACATATAAATCAAGTCCAACAACAGGTTATGCAACAAATGAGATAAGTGCTTATAATTTTGCACAAAATGTAAAAATCACATCTGATGATGTTCAAAAAATAAAAAGTCTTTCTACAAATCTTTCTGAATTATTAGCACAAGGTATAAATGTTTCAACTGATGAAAGTCCACAATATCAATATTCAAAACTTTCAGAATTAAAAGTTCAATTGTTGGCAAAAGCAACAAAAGATGCTAAACAAAGAGCGCAATCAATGTTGAAATCAAATCATAATAGGACAGGAAAAATTCGTTCTGCAAAAATGGGCGTTTTTCAAATAACTCCTGTTGATTCAAATGCTGTTTCTGACATGGGTATAAATGATTTGTCGTCTATTGAAAAGAAAGTAACAGCAGTAGCAAATGTTGTTTTTGAAATTAAATAAAAAGTTTGACAAATGAATAATATATAACTACAATAAAACGAAGAAAATATATTATTTGAATAACGTTAGTCAAGGTTTAGTATGATAAAATTTAATTTATTAAAATTTTTAAGAGTTGATTTAATACAAGAAATGTTTGATTTATATCGTGAACAAACTGGTATAACATTGGCATTTGCTCGTCAAAGAGTGTTGCAAGAAGATGATGATTATTCTTGTAGTTTTTGCAAAAATTGTATTAAAAAATCAAAAAAAGGAAAAGCTTTATGTAATAAGATTTTCCAAGACTTTGTTAAAACTGCAAAATCTACAAATTCTCTACAAGAATTTCATTGTCATGCAGGTTTAGTTGATATTATTGCACCTGTAAAAATTAATAATGAAGTTGCAACTTTTCTTGTAAGTGGTCAGTTTTTAGACGAAAAACATGATTTAGAAAAAGCTAAACAAATTGCAAAAGAATTAGAAATTGATGAGGAATTTTATTTAAAAGAATATAAAAAAGTTAAATATATAAATCCAAAAGAAAAAGAAATAGTATTGAAGCTTATTGAAAAAATTGCAAATGGTTTGTCAGCTATGGCAACTCGTAATTATAAAGAAAATACTTTGAATAACAGAAGAATTTTATCAAATTATATTATTGAAAGTATCAATTCTTTTTCAAAATTGGAAGATATTTTCCAATTTGTATGTAAAGAATTAACTGACACTTTTGATATCAACTCTGCAAAGATTTTTGAATTTAACTTTAGAGAAAAAGATTATAAAGAATTAGCTACATATTCAAAATTGGTTACATCACCAGATTTGTCAAAAATTTATGATAAGAAAACCTACAAAGAAGGTATCATGAGATTTTGGAGTGAAAATATTTTGGATTTTGCAGAGAATGTAAATTATAAAATATTAGATATGAAATCTGATAAATCAATTTCAAAAGAGATTAAAGATTTGTATATTGCAGCTGGGATTACAAATGTTGTAGGTCTAAAATTAAATACTTCTCCAGATTCTGTTATGATTCTTTGCTTGATTGATGACAAAGAAGAAAGAGAATGGACTGATGCAGATAGAAATTATTTTGAAGTTCTATCAAGAAATTTGGCTGTTGCAGTTAAATATAATATTTTATTTACAGATTTATGCAACAAAGTTTCAATAGAAAAGAATTTACTTGATGGCTTTGATTTCCCTGCTTGGTTGAAAGATGTTGATGGAAATTATATAAAAATTAATAAAGCATTTTGTAATTATTTTAATACTGATCAAGATATTCTTCCAATAAAATTGTCAGGAGATTGCAATTTATCACTTGCTACATTGAGTAAAATTAGAAAACGTGAAGAAGACGCTATCGCTATCAGAAAACATATTTTTGTAAATGATATTATTCCAAAGGAAGATGGTTCTTTCTTGAGTGTAGATATTTATCCTGTATCTGATGCAAGAATGAATATTTCAGGTACTGTTGGTTATATAAAAGATGTTTAATATTTTTCTGAATTTTTCTCAAAAAAAAGCACCGACTTTAAAAAGTAAGTGCTACTAGAAGTTACGAAAATAAGGGAATAAGGTAGGGTATTAAAATTTATTTGAAAGACCTTATTAAGAGAAGATTTTGAAGGTTCTTTCGATGTTTTTG
>JAZLGV010000049.1:0-42891 GCA_045616505.1 Candidatus Gastranaerophilaceae bacterium
GAAACTCCAGACAGCGTGAGCTGGTGGATAGGACCACAGAAATTATACTGCCGATGGCGAATTTCGCACAGGCGATGGTGCAACGGTGAGTTAAGAGCTTCACCAGCAAGTTTGAGAAAACTTGGCTAGGCAACCCCCGACAGAATGCAAGATTGAACTGGTATTTAAGGCTGTCCGTCATTACCTAAAAAATCGCTAGTGGTTTTGAGTAATCAAAATCCCAGATAGATGATTATCTAAAACAGAACTCGGCTTATGGGCTACTTCATTTATTATAAAAAAGGAGAAAATTCAAATTTGAATTTTCGCCTTTTTCTTTTTATTTAAATTTATTATTTTCTTTTTGCAGGAGCTGGAGTTGCACTTGTTGATGCTGGTTCAAGCTCTTCTTTTACTGTTGGGTCGCTTTTTGCATGTTTTTTAAGTGCTTCTTGAATTTTTGCTGGGTTATATTCATCGTTTACATATTCAATTTTAGCTTTAGCTTTTAATGTGTCGATTAATTTTTCAAGAACTTTAACTTGTTCTTGGTTTGTTAAATATGCGATAATACTATCTTTAACTTTTGCAAAAGGTTCTGTTCCTGCTGCTTTTCTATCTTTTACCATAATGATATGATATCCGTATGGAGTTTGAACTAATGAACTTACTGTGTTTGGTTTGATTGAGAAAGCAACTTTTGAGAATGCTTCAACCATTTCATTACGTCCAAAGTAACCTAAATCTCCGCCTTGTTTTGCACTTGTTACGTCATCAGAATTGTCTTTCGCAAGTTTTGCAAATTCAGTTGGATTTTTCTTAATTTCAGCAAGTAATTTTTCTGCTTTTGCTTTTTTTGTAGCCATTTCTGCATTTACTTGTTTTTCAAGTTCTTCTTTTGAAATATTTTTGTTTTTTGCTGTCAAAGTTGCTTTAATTTCTTCAGGGTTAGCTGAAATCAAAATGTGAGAAGCTCTAACTTTGTCAGGATATTTGAATTGTGATGGATTTTCTTTGTAGAATTTTTTAGCATCTGCTTCTGTTACGTTGATATTTGAAAGAAGTCCAACAAGTTTTTTCATTTTTACTTCTTCTTCTAAATCTTTTTTAAATTGTTGTGGTGTAACACCATTTTGTTTTAGAATTTCGTCAAATTTTTCTTTTGAACCAATTTTGCTGATTAAATTTTTCATTTCTTCTTCTGTATCAGCTTTAGTAACTTTTATTTTACGTTTTTCCATTTCTTGGTCAATTAATTTTTTAACAACAAGTTCGTTTACAACTTTGTCTTTTATCATTAAATAAATAAAGCTGTTTTTATCTTTTTTAACATCAATGCCCATTTGTGCAAACATTGAGTTTCCAACTGCTTTATTGAATATATTATCAAATTGGTTTTGTGTGATTTTTTCGCCGTTTACTTTAATGATTGCATTTCCAAAATCCATAGAGCAACCAGTTAAAAGAAGTGCTGATACTGCAAATGTTGCAAGTAACTTTTTACTTTTCATATTTTCTCCTTATTTTGAGTATTCTTGTACAACCTTATTGATATAATAAAACAAATCTGACAATATGTTAAATAATTCATCAAAATTTAGATGTGAATTGTTTAATAAAAGTATAGAATTTCCTTCACGACAACTTTTTGGGGCATTTGTTATCTTAATATATTTTGTAATATTTGATGGTAATTTTGCTTTTATAATGTTACATTCTGGAATTTGGTATGGTGTATAAATTCTCAAACAATTCTCGACTTCCCTGATTGCGGTTATTTTTGCGTTTGTTGCAGATAATCTTATACGTATTAATTTTATTAAATTTTCAACACTTTCAGGGATTTTTGAAAATCTATCTTTCCATTCTTGAGTTATGTAATCAAGTTCTGTTGTGTTTTTTACATCTGCAAGTCTTTTGTATTCAATCATTTTTTGTTCTGTTGAACCTACCCATTCGTCTGGTATAAATGCTGTTACGTTTATATCTACAATTGTTGGTTCTGTTTTTTCTTCTTTTTCGCCTTTTAGTTCGTTTACTGTTTCTTCTAGTAATTGGCAGTATGTGTCAAAACCAACATTTACCATGTGTCCATGTTGTTTCGTTCCTAAAATATTTCCAACCCCTCTTATTTCTATATCACGTAGAGCAATTTGGTATCCGCTTCCTAGTGTTGAAAATTCTTTTATGGCTTTTAGTCTTTGTTTTGCTTCTTTTGTTAATTGTTTGTCTTTTTTGTAGAAACAGTAACAATATGCTTGTCTTTCACTTCTTCCAACTCTTCCTCTGAGTTGATAAAGTTGTGCAAGTCCGAATTTGTCTGCGTCGTGGATTATTATTGTGTTTGCGTTTGGAATGTCTAGTCCAGATTCAATGATAGTTGTGCAAAGTAAAATATCGTATTCTCTTTCAGCAAAATCAACCATTATTTGTTCAAGTTCTTTTTCTTCAAGTTTTGCGTGTCCAATTGCAATTCTCGCATTAGGAACTAATTTTTGTAATTCGTCTTTGAATTTTGATATAGATTCAACTCGATTGTATAAATAAAAAACTTGTCCATCTCTATCTAGTTCGTGGGTTATTGCGTTTTTTATTGAAGTTTCGTTGTATTCTCCGACAAAAGTTTTTACTTGAAGTCTGTTTTTTGGTGGAGTATTTATAATACTCATATCTTTAATGCCTGAAAGTGACATATATAATGTTCTTGGAATTGGTGTTGCTGACATTGTTATAATATCAATATTTTCCCTTAGTTCTTTTAATTTTTCTTTGTGTCGAACTCCAAAACGATGTTCCTCATCAATAACTAATAAGCCTAAGTTTTTAAATTGTATATCTTTTTGAAGAAGTCTATGAGTTGCGACAACCACTTCACATTTGCCTGTTGCGATATCTTTTAGAGTTTGTTTTTGTTCTTTTGTATTTTTGAATCTGCAAAGTAATTGGATATCAACTCCAAAAGGTTTAAATCTTTCACAAATAGTTTTGTAATGTTGCATTGCAAGTATTGTTGTTGGAACGATAATTGCAACTTGCATGCCTGAAGAAACTGCCTTAAAAATTCCTCTTAAAGCAACTTCTGTTTTCCCAAATCCAACATCACCGCAGATTAATCTGTCCATTGGGTAAGTTGATTCCATATCTTTTTTTACATCGTTAATGGCTTTCATTTGGTCAGGAGTTTCAACATATTCAAATGCTTCTTCCATTTCATTTTGCCATGGTGAATCTGGGTCAAATTGTAAGCCATCTTTTAATTTTCTTTTTGCGTATAATCTCAAAAGGTCATAAGCAACTGTTTCGACTTCTTTTTTAACTCTGTTTTTAATGTTAGTCCAATCATTTCCACCCATTCTTGAAAGATGTGGTTTAATATTTCCAGAGCCTCTGTATCTGCAAAGCAAGTTGATTTGTTCTGCTGGCATATGAAGTTTGTCTTTGTTTGCATACTCAATTGTCAAATAGTCTTTGTATTGCCCGTCTATTTCTTGTTGAGTTAATCCAAGATATAAGCCGATACCGTGAGTTGAATGAACTACGTATTCGCCTTCTTGTATGTCGTTTATGCTTTCTATAAATTCTTGTTTTTCTTTGTAATATGAGCGTTTTGTTGATGTAACTTCTTTTGAACGTTTGTTAAATAGTTCTCTATCTGTTAGAAAAATTGTTTTTATATCTTCTATCGTGCAACCACTTGTTATAGTGTTATTCACAAGTTCAAAATTGTAGATTTCTCTTTGTTCTAAAAACTCTTTAACTCTTTGTGGATAATTTGTTGCGACTATTAAATCATAATCGGATTTGCTTTTTATGTATTTTTCTATTGAGTCAAGTCCTGTGAAATGATTTTTTAGTGATTGAGAGTCAAATTCGAAAATATCTTCTAGTTCAAAATCTATAAAATTGTTTAATCCTATTTTTTGCAAACCTTGTATTTGTTTGAAAAAATTGTCTTTTTGATAATGGTTAAGTTCTTTTGTTTCATAACAAAGACCTAATTTCAAATTTTCTTGATATTGTTCTGTATATTTGTCTGCTATATTTTCATATTTTGAAAAGATTTCTGCCATTTCATCAAAAACTACGATGTAGTCATTTAGATAATCAAAAACACTTTCAAAATCATTATTGTACCAACTTTGATAAATGTTTATGCCTTCAAAATATCCTTCTCCAAGTTCTTCTGTATCAAATGGGAGTTTGATTTTTTCGTCATAAATAAATTTGTATATAGGTTTTATGGTAGTTTTTTGGATTTTATTTACGCTTTTTTGTGTTTCGTTGTTGAAATATCTGATATCAACGACTTCATCTCCCCAAAGTTCAATTCTTACAGGCAAATCTTCAAGTGAAAATATGTCAATGATATCTCCACGAATTGAAAATTCTCCAATATCAGAAACCATTGTAGCTTTTTTATAGCCAAGATTTACAAGTTTTTGTGCAATTTTTTGAGTGTCAATTGTATCGTTTAATTTTATTTCAATAGAATTTTTTTTAATGAAATTTTTGTTTGGAAATTTCTCTAATAAAACTTTTGTTGGTGCAATTATAAAATCGTTGTTTGAATTTAGAATTTCAATTTGTTTAGCATAATCATATAAATTTGGTTGTATTGCTTCGTAAAATGGCACATTTTGATAAGGTAAAATTGATGATTTTACTTCAAAAATTTCAGCCAAATCACATTGGTATTTTATTGCAGTTTGTTCGTCAGAAGTGATAAATAAAACTTTTTTGCCTGAAAGTTTGCCCGCTTCTTTTGCTAATAATAGTCTTAAAAAAGAAGTTAAACCTGAAATAACAAAAGACTTCCCATTTAAAAAATTCCTTTTTAAACGTGAATAATGTTTATATTTTTCAAGATTAATGTTTTGCATTTATTTTTTTAGATTTGGACTTTCGTACTCAACGCCCATTTCTTTCAAAGCACTAATAAAGTGTTCTGCACAAGCTCTTTGAACATCTGGCGGAACAACTCTTAAAAGTTCAACTGTTCTTGAAATAATTGGGTCATAATCGTACCAACGATTTCCATTAACAGGTTTTACCAGTTCGTAAAATTTTTCAATAGCTTCTTTAGATACTTTTTCTTCAATTTTGATTAAAAAAAGTTCAGCTTGCGATTTTAATTCTTCTTGATAATTTTTTAGTAACTCAACGACCTCTAATAATAACGGATCGTGGTCATACCACCTTTTATATATGGGATTCATTATATAACCCTTCTTTTTCGTTTTCTAAATTTTCATTAATCCTTACAATATCGCCACCAAGTTGTCTGATTTTGGCTTCAAAGTTTTCGTAACCTCTATCAATGTGATGTAGGTTATCAATTATTGTTGTTCCTTCTGCCATCAAACCTGCAACAGCAAGAGCTGCACCTGCACGTAAGTCACTTGCACTAACTGCTGCTCCAGCTAGGTTTTTAACCCCTTTTATAATTGCATGGTTTCTGTCTTGGTGTATGTCTGCACCCATTCTTCTTAAATCAGGTACTTGCATAAATCTGTTTTCATATAGACTTTCTGTGATAATTCCAACACCGTCTGCTGTTGTTAAAAGAACCATTGCCATTGATTGTAAATCTGTTGGAAATCCAGGGTATGGTTGAGTGATGAAATTAATAGAATCAAGTCTGTTTTTGCAAGAAACTTCAATTGCAGTTGGTTCTACAAGTTTTATATTTGCACCCATTTTTAATAATTTGTCATTAAAGAATGTCAAATGTCCTGGGAATATATTTTTTATAATCGCTTTAC
Organism: Candidatus Gastranaerophilaceae bacterium; assembly: GCA_045616505.1. GTDB lineage: Bacteria > Cyanobacteriota > Vampirovibrionia > Gastranaerophilales > Gastranaerophilaceae > JAKSUT01. The sequence goes on from JAZLGV010000049.1 coordinate 5,742, forward strand.
CTTTTGTAGCGACAACGGCTGTCATATAAGTACCTGCTTCAATTCTGTCAGGGATTGTAGTGTATTCAATTGCATGTAAATCTTCTTGTTTAACACCATTGATTACAATTTCAGATGTTCCTGCACCTGAAATATCTGCACCCATAGTGTTTAAGAAGTTTGCTAAATCCATGATTTCAGGTTCTTGAGCAGCGTTTTGTATTCTTGTTGAACCTTCTGCTAAAACAGATGCAAGCATTAAGTTTTCAGTTGCACCTACAGATGGAATATCTAAATAAACATCTGCACCTTCAAGTTTTTGAACTTTGGCATGTACATACCCGTTTTGAATTTCTATTTTTGCACCAAGTGCTTCTAAACCTCTTATGTGAAAATCTACTCTTCTTTCACCGATAGCGCAACCCCCTGGAAGTGCTACGATTGCTTCTTTGCATCTTGAAACTAATGCCCCTAAAATAATGAATGAAGCACGCATTTTGCTAACTAATTCATATTTCGCAGTAATGCTTGAAAGATTTGTAGAATCAATTGTTACTGTTTGATGTTCTTTGTCATGTGTAATTTTTGTTCCTAAACCTTCAATTACACTTAACATTATATCTACGTCTGTAAGGTCAGGAACATTGTGGATGATTGTTTTTCCTTTTGCAAGAATGGCTGCTGCCATAAGTTTAAGTACAGAGTTTTTTGCTCCTCCGATAGATACCTCACCTTTTAATGTGTTCCCACCTTTTATTTTTAATATTTCTGTCACAAACTCTCCAATGTATATTTTAATTGTGTCTATCTTATAATAATACAACTATATTCTGTTAGTGTAAATAGATTAAATAATGTAAAGATAATATAAAGATTTTATTTCTGTTTTTTATTTGTTTAGTAGTGTTTTACATATTGTTTTTTTCTTGCTACAATTCAGTTGAATTTATAGTAAAACTGAAAGGAAATAAAATTGAAAGAACAATATTTTCCACAAGAAATTGAAAAGAAATGGCAACAAAAATGGCAAGATGAAAATACTTTTCATACTCCAAATGACTCTGATAAACCAAAATATTTTGCTTTATCTATGTTTCCTTATCCATCAGGAAAATTACATATGGGGCATGTAAGAAACTATACAATTACTGATGTAATTGCTCGTTTCAAAAAAATGCAAGGGTTTAATGTCTTACATCCAATAGGTTGGGATAGTTTCGGGCTTCCTGCTGAAAATGCTGCTATGAAACATGGTGCTAATCCTGCTGTTTGGACTGATGATAATATCGCATACATGACAAAACAATTAAAAATGTTAGGTCTTTCTTACGATTGGGACAGAGAAGTTACAACTTGCAAGCCTGATTATTATAAATGGACTCAATGGTTGTTCTTACAATTCTACAAAAAAGGTTTAGCTTATAAAAAAGAAGCAGCAGTAAACTGGTGTGATGAATGTGCAACAGTTTTGGCAAATGAACAAGTTATTGATGGTAAATGTTGGAGATGCGATAGTGTTGTTAAGAAAAAATATTTATCTCAATGGTTCTTGAAAATTACTGATTACGCTGAACAATTACTTCAAGATTTGGATAAACTTGAAGGTTGGGGCGACAACGTAAAAACAATGCAAGCTAATTGGATAGGTAAATCAAAAGGTGCTATTTTGAAATTCAAAGTTTGTGATGCACCTTGTGGAGAAATGGAAATTCCAGTTTATACAACAAGACCTGATACTGCTTATGGTATTACTTATCTTGTAGTTGCTCCTGAATACAAAGATATTGAAAAATTAACAACTCCAGAAAATAAAGAGGCAGTTGAAGCTTATAGAGCAAATGCTCGTAAAATGACAGAAATTGAAAGACTTTCAACAGATAGAATTAAAACAGGTGTTCCTTTAGGTACTCATTGTATAAATCCTTTCACAGGGGAAAAATTCCCATTGTGGACAGCTGATTATGCGTTGGCAGAATATGGTACTGGTGCTGTTATGGCAGTTCCTACACATGATGAAAGAGATTTTGCTTTTGCTAAAAAATATAATCTACCAATGAAGATAGTTATTTCAAATCCTGAAAATCCATCAGATTGCAAAGATGCAGCTTATGTTGATGAAGGTGTGATGGTAAATTCAGGTGAATTTAACGGAATGAAAAACACAGATGCAAAAACTGCAATTACACAAAAAGCCGTAGATGAAGGATTTGGCGAATTTAAAACACAATACAGACTAAGAGATTGGTTGATTTCACGTCAAAGATATTGGGGCGCTCCAATTCCTGTTGTTTATTGTGATAAATGTGGTATTCAACCTGTTCCAGAATCAGAATTACCAGTTATGTTACCAGATGATGTTGATTTTTCTGTTGTTGGTAAATCACCTATTACAACTTCAAAAACATTCTCTGAAACAACTTGTCCTGTTTGTGGTGGACCTGCTCACAGAGAAACAGATACAATGGATACATTTATTTGTTCAAGTTGGTATTATATGCGTTATTCAGATGCAAAAAATAGTGATAAATGTTTCGATAAAGATTTAGTGAACAAGTGGTTGCCTGTTGATCAATACGTTGGTGGTATTGAACATGCTATTTTGCACTTGTTATATTCAAGATTTTTTACAAAAGCTATGAAGGATATTGGCTTGCTTGATTTTGATGAGCCGTTTAAAAACTTGCTTACTCAAGGTATGGTTTTGAAAGATGGTGCAAAAATGTCAAAATCAAAAGGTAACACTGTAGATCCAGACGAAATCTTTGAAAATTATGGTGCTGATACTGCAAGATTATTTATTCTTTCAGATTCACCGCCAGCTCGTGATTTTGACTGGTCAGATGCAGGTGTAGAAGGCTGCTACAAATTCTTGAACAGAGTTTGGAGATTGGTTTCTACAAATCAAGATAAAATTATTTTTGATTATAAATTACCTGAAAATCGTTCAAAAGCTGATGATGATTTAGTAAGAATAGTTCACATGGCTATTAAAGGTATTACAAATGATATTTCAAATGAATTCCAATTTAATACCGTAATTTCAAAATATCGTGAACTTACTAATGCTATTTATGATTGGTCTGATAAAGTCGAATGGTCAGAAGATTCTAAAAATGTATTTAGTTTTGCAATTTTGACTTTGATGAAATTGATGTCACCTGTTGCGGTTCATTTAACAGAAGAAGTTTGGGCTTCTTTGGGTGCGAAAGATTCAATTCACAATCAAGAATGGTGTAAATGGGATGAAAATCTTGCTAAAGCATCTTCTATTACATTGGTTGTTCAAGTGAACGGAAAAGTAAAAGATAAAATTGATGTTGATGAAGGCTTGAGTCAAGATGAAATGAAGGAAGTCGCTTTAGCTTCTGATAAAGTAAAAGCTTTAGTTGAAGGAAAAGAAATAGTTAAAGTGATTGTAGTTCCTAAAAAATTGGTTAATTTGGTTGTAAAATAAACTAAATAATTAATTATATATAAGAAAAAACTCTGCAATAATGCAGAGTTTTTTCTTGGTTATTTATGAGGTTGTTGAGGTTATACTTGAATATTTTGTAATTGTGCATCAGCATTTGCCAATGCTTGAGTTTGTATTGATTGAGCTTCCATTGTCGCTTGGTTTTGTTGCATATATTTTTTTATCATTACTTTTTTAACTGCGTTAAGTGCTATTGCTCCACCAGCAACAATTCCACCAATTACTTTTAGAGGTTTTGGAATTGCTTTCAAAACTTTTTTAAGACCTTTTGCTTCTTTTGCGGCTGTTCCAGCTTTTGCTCCTGATGTTGCAGCTTCTGTTACTGTTTCTGCTGCTTTTTTGTTAAATATTTTTGAGAAGAAACCTTTTGTTTCAGTTTTGATTTTTTTACCTTTTTTAATAAGAGTAACTCCTGCTAAAGTTGCTGCTCCTGTTAATAAACCGCCTTTTACTATTGCTGCTGCATCTTTATTTGATCTTGTAAAAGTATCAGTTGCACCTACTCTTGCGAATGCGTTATATGTGCCTTGATTATTTCTTGTAGTTCCGTAACTTCTATTTATTTTACTTGCAAGATTATAATCTATAATGTTACTTGCTGCTAAATCGTTTACAAATTCCATACCCATAAATTTTATAACCTTTCAATAAATAAAATAACCATACCCTTGTACACATATATAAAGTTTTTTTCTGATTAAAAATTGACATTTATGTGAACTTTTGTAACAAATTTTATGATTTCTGAAATTTCGTCATTTGATTTTTTTTATTATTAATGTAGGTAATTTAAACACGAGAGTTTAGGAGACTATAAAATGGCAATGAGTTTTAATTTCGGAATATTAACACAATCAAATAGTATGATTGGTTCTTCTTCTGATAAAGATAATACAGCTTCAAATAATACTGAAGAACAAGTAAGTTTGATTTCTTCACCTGAAAATCAAAAAACAGACGGTTTCGGTAATAAAGATATAGCAGGTACATTTGATGAATCAAAAATTACTCCTGAATTGGTAGCTCAAGCTAATGCAGAAACAGTTGGTTCAATTGCAATGGATGCTGAAACTGTAGGTTCAATTGCTTGCTTGGATGCAGAAACTGCAGGCTCAGCAGCAATGAGTGCTGAAACAGCAGGTTCAGCTGCTTGTTTTGATGGTGGCTTCTCTGATGGTGGTTTTTCAGACGGCGGTTTCATGGGTTAAGTTTTTAAATTAACAAAAAAGCGGCGAACAATGAGTTCGCCGCTTTTTTTTATTGTAATGAATTAATCTTTTTTAAAGCAATCTCTACAATAAACTTCCTTGCCTTCAATTGGTTTGAATGGAACTTGAGTTGGAGCTCCGCATTTTGAACAAACGGCATCATACATTTTTCTTTTGCCTCTTTGTTGTTTGCGTGCTTTTCTGCATTCTGGGCATCTTTTTGGTTTGTTTGCCAACCCTCTTTCTGCGTAGAATTCTTGTTCACCAGCTGTGAATACAAATTCTTTACCGCATTCTTCGCAAGTAAGTGTTTCGTCTTGGTACATTTCTTTTCTCCTGATTTTGTAATCTCTTGATAAATTGCTCCATCAAGTCTTTTTTATTTTAAATCTTTTTTGCAATTTTGGCAAGTTCTATAAATTCCTTTACAGAATTTACGGGAACTGCAAAACCAATTCCGATATTTGATTTATTGTTATCAGGATTGTAAATAGATTGGCTTATCCCGATTACTTCACCTGAAGAATTAATAAGTGGTCCTCCTGAGTTTCCTGGATTAATTGCGGCATCTGTTTGAATTTTATTTTTTGCGTAATCAATTCTTGAAATAATACCTTGAGTTAAAGTCCCCGAAAATCCAAATGGGTTTCCGATGGCAAGAACTTTTTGTCCAACTTTTAAGGTTTCTGAATTACCTAAAGTGATTACAGGAAGTGGATTAGAAGTGTTTATTTTTAATAAAGCTAAATCTCTGTTTTTCCCTAAAATAGAAATTATTTTTGCTTTGTAAACTTTTCCAGATTGAAGTGTTACATCAATGTCTTTTGATTTCTCAATTACGTGTGAACTTGTTAAAATTATTCCGTTTTTGTCGATGATACAACCTGTACCGCTTGAAATACCATCGCTAAATTGTGCATCTATTACGACAATAGATGGTGTGATTTTTTCATAAACATTTATTGTTGTTTGTTCCTCTTTATCAAATACTTGCCCATTTGCATTTGTTTGGAATGAAATAAGACAAGAAAAAATTATTATAATTATTTTATTTATAGTATTTCTCAATTTCATATTTGCTCACCTTTATTAGATTTTTTAATTATTTTTCTAGAAAGGCAAGTCCTTTTTGTTGAACAGGGCAGGTATTTAATTTTTGTTTAAAATTTTATTTAAAATCTTTTGGTTTTTTATCTTGCAACCATCTTGCAAGTATTTGTTGTTCATAGCTTAGTGCAAATTTATATATTGCATTTGTCAAAATTCTTCCGCTTGATGATTTTGCAACAAGAAAATAGTCTCCGATATTATTTTCTGCTAGTGCTATTTCTGTATGTATAATTTTTTCTACATTTGTTTGAGGTTCTTTTTTTAGTATGTTTTTAATCCAAGTTGTTGCAAGTTTTGTACAACTTGTTTTTTGTATTTCTTCATCTTTGAATGATTGAAAATATTTTGCCAATTCTTTGAGTATCATATTAATTAACCTCTTGGTGAAGATGTTGCAAAGCAAACTATATCTGTTATACCGTTTTTGTTGAGTTCTTGTATTATGCTTTCGAAAGTCGAACCTGTTGTGCAAATATCGTCAAGAAGAAGTATTTTGTCTTCTTGTAATTTCGTTTTATCTATTTGAAAAGCGTTTTTAAGGTTTTCCATTCTTTCTTTTTTTGATAATTTGTATTGAGGTTTTGTATCTTTTGTTCTTTTAATTAGTTCAAAATTGGTTTCGTATCCTGTTAGTTTGCAAAATTCTTCTGCTACAAGTTCCATGTGATTGTATTTTCTTTTCTTTTTTCTGTTTTTGTGTAGTGGAACAGGTACAATTTGAAATTTTGAGTTAAAGTTTAATTTATTCCAATATTCAAACATTATTTTTGCTTGGTAGTAGGCAAGCTCTGGTTTGTTATGGTATTTTAAACCTCTAATTAGTTTTTGAACATTGTCAGAGTATTCGCAAGCGCAATATATATCAACATTGTTGAATGTTCTTTCAATTTTTATATCTGAGTATGATATATCTTCAAAACATTCACTGCACATAGAAACATTTTCTTTTGAACTTCCGCAAAAATAACATTTCTTTTTGTATATTAAGTCAAGTATGTAGTTTAAAATTTTTTTCATAGTTGTATTATACAATAGATATTGTTGTGTTAAACTTGTTATATAAATATTTAAATTGTGAGGATAAAATTTTGTCTATAATTATTATGTTGTTATTGTTGAGTGTATTGATTTTAGTTCATGAGGCAGGACACTTTGCAACTGCAAGAATGTTTGGAATTAAAGTTGATAAATTTGGTTTTGGTTTGCCTATTGGTCCTACTTTGTTTAAGACTAAATTAGGTGAAACAGAAATTTTAGTTCATGCTTTTTTATTAGGTGGATATGTATCTTTTCCTGATGATGATAAAGATTGTGATTTGCCAGAAGATTCTCCTGAACGATTTTTAAATCGTCCAATACATGAAAGAGCAATTGTTATTTCAGCAGGTGTTATTGCAAATGTTGTAATTGCTTTTGTTTTTGTTTTTATGACTGCAATTTTATGGGGACATTTGCCATCTGGAAAATATAGTATAAAAGTTCAAAATATTATTGCTCCAAAAGAAGCTAATGTTTGGAGTAGTGGACTTAAAACAGGTGATATTGTTAGTTCTATAAACGGTGTGAAAATTGAAAATTCTTTTGCGTTATTAAGTATTGTTAGTGCAAGTAAATCTTATGATGGTAAAATTCATTCTACTTTTTTAGAAAAAAATTATAGCAAATTAAAAGAACTTAATCCTCCATTACTTCGTAATGAAATCATACCGCCTCAAGTTGCTGTTTTGCTTCCTGATGTCGAATTAGAACCTCAAGTTGTTATATCTGAAAAGGTTTCAAAAGGTTTGAAATATAACAAAGATTCTCAAATAAAACTTTCAGATGGTCAAATTAAACTTCGTGATGAATTAATTGGTAAAAAAGTATATATTTCAGATGGAACTTATAGTTTAGGTGATATCGCTTACGCTATTTCTGATAGTTGGCACCCTTTAAATATTGTTGTTGAACGTGACGGTAAAATGGTTACTTTAAAACCTTTTGCAGTTGATAAATCAGGCAAAATTGGTATTCAGCTTGCTTCTAAAGAAATTTACAGAGTAACTAATACTCCATTAACAATTATAAAATATGGTACAAAATATTTAATAGATAGTACATATTCATTGTGCTATGGTTTATATCAAATTTTTACAGGACAAATTCCATTGAAAGATTTGCATGGTATTGTTGCTATTACAAAAGTTGGTGGCGATATTATTCAAAATAATGGTATATTCTCTGGTTTGTTATTAACTGCTTTAATTTCAATGAATTTAGCAATTGTTAATTTCTTACCAATACCAGCATTAGATGGTGGTCATATTATGTTTATTATCATTGAAAAAATCAAGGGTAGTAGGGTAAGTGATGCTGTTATTGAAAAATTTAGTGCAATCGGATTTTTGTTTTTGATTGCTTTAATGCTTTTGGTAATAGTAAATGATATTATTGGAATTGTTACTAAAAAATTCTAAATTCGTTTTTTAAAGATTATTTGAATATCTTTCTTGATAGTTGAATTTGGTAATGTTTCTTTGCAAAAAAAAGAACATAATCAATTGCAACGAGATTTTATCGGTAAATCTCAACAAAAATTACAAGGGAGGTAATAAATGACTATTAAAAAACTTTCTGTGGCAACTGCATTAGCCGTTGGGATAGCTACTTGTTCTTTTTCAGGCGCTTTTGCATCTTGTCCATGTTCTCAAAATTTATCTCAAAATACCCCAAATAAATACAGAGAGATTATTACACCTGAAAATTCAAAGTGTCCTTTGTCAGATAATAATCTTAATTCTTCTTGTTCTGGGGCTGCTACTTCAACTGAAGATATGAAGCAAGTTTATTCTTATCCAAATGCTGTTTATGGTGAGAATAATTATGTAGGAGAACAAAAAAATTCTATCTATTCAACTTATTCTGCTTGGTCAATTGATGATAATTCAAATATGTTATCATCATCTTCAGGTGTAACTGTCGGTGAAGAGGGTCAAATGACAGGTGCAGCTGCAAGTACATGTGGTTGTTCAAAATTACCTGTGTTAAATTCGAATAGTATTTCTGGTGTTGATGTTATTAATAACTCAAATTGTAGTAATCAAGTGAGTATTGAAACTCAACATTCATTAGAAGCTATTAAAAAATCTTTTAATCCTTTTAATACTTCTGGTATGACTGGTGCTGCAGCACCATTGAGTAATATATTCCCTGATGTTCCTTCTGGATATTGGGCTGCTGATGATATAAATAGATTAACAGTTACAAATGTTTTAGCAGGTTATCCTGATAGAACTTTTAAACCTTCAAATCTAATTTCTCGTGCAGAATTTGCAAGTGCAATTGTTCGTGGTTTTAATTTAGATTATTCAGGTTTGAATAGAACTTCTGTATTCAAAGATGTTCCAAGAAATCATTGGGCAAATCCTGTAATTGCAAAAGCTATTGATGATGGTATTATGAGTGGTTATTCGCATGATAAATTTAAACCAAATTCATCAATTACACGTGCTGAAGTTTTAGCTGCTATGGCACATGGTATAAATTGCGAAATGGATTCTGCAAAAGCAAGAGCAATTTTGAACAAATATAGTGATGGTGAAAATGTTCCTGAATGGGCTCAAATTCCAGTTGCGAAAGCTTTAGAAGTTGGTGTATTAAATGATATGCCTAATTCAAATATGATTAATCCTAATAAAAAAGCTTCAAGAGCAGATGTTGCAACTATGCTTCAATCTGTACGTATTGCAGGTGGTTATGATTCTGCACCGATTGCTCATAATGATTTGAACAAAACTGCTTATGTTGAAACTGAAGAAATAGTAAAAATACCGACTTTGAAGTTAAAATTCTTAGACCAAATTTCCGCTAAGTCTTCACATGTCGGACAACAATTTGCAACTACAACACTTGAAGATGTTACAATTGATGGCAAATTATATCCTGCAGGTTCAAGAGTAAATGGTAAAATTCTTCAAGTTATCCGTCCGTCAGGCAAAAATAAAGGTGCTTTAAAATTAGTATTTACAACAATACAAAACAAAGATGGTTGTAAAGCAGAATTACCACGCCAAATTTTAAACGCTCAAATTGCTTGTCATAGAAATCCTAACCCTGTTTCAAGATTAATTACAATGCCGTTTACTACATTAGGTAGTATGGCTGGTATTGTCGGCAGAACTGCAGGTGGTATGATTTCTAACACTGGTAATGCTATCGAAAGTTTGACAAGTGGTACAGGTATTGCAATGGGTGAAACTTTCCAAGGTCAATTTAAAGCCGCAGGTAGAAGTTTGCAAGATGCTGCAAAAGCTACTTTAAAAGCTCCAGTTGATTTCACTAGAACTGCTTTATCTGGTACTATGGGCTTATTCCAAACAACAGGTGACGAAGTTGCTTATTTAGTTGATCCAAGTGGACAAAAAATTTCTGCAATAAATCCAAAAGAACAAGTAACAATTGCTTTTGGTTGTAGTTCAAAATAATAGTAGTTATTACTATTTTAAAAGACAAGGTGAAAAGCCTTGTCTTTTTTTATGCAGGTTTATAATCTAAATTTTTGATTTTGTGATAGATTATGATACTTAAACTTGTTCCAAGTGTGAATAGTGCGATTGCTAGACCTATCCAAAAACCGTATAAGTTTAGATGTCTTGCAAATGCTAAATAATATCCGATAGGAATTCCAAGTACCCAATATGCAATGAAATCCCCAAACATTACGATAGTTGTGCTTTTTATTCCTTTGAAAGCTCCGCTAAGTGAAATTTGAGCTCCGTCAAATAGTTGGAATAAGCCGACTATGAACATTATCGGAGTGCAAATGTTTATTAGATTTATGTCTGATGTGAAAAATCTTATAATTAAATGTGGAATTGTTATATATAAAATTGCACAGATAGCCATGTGTGTTTCGCTTATTATCATGCCTGATATTAGGTATTTTTTTAAGTTGAGATAATCTTTTGCGCCATTTGTATAGCCGACTTTTATTGATATGGCATTTGATACGGCAAGTGGAATCATAAATGATGCATTTGCAAGAGTTATTATAAGAGTTTGAGCTGCTGCGTATATGCCTGAAATTCTGCCGATTAGAATTGTTATTATGTTGAATGCTGTTGTTTCACAAAACATAGCTGCCGTTATAGGCAAACCTAGTTTTAAAAGCTTTTTATAGTATGAAAAATCGTTGAAGATAGGTATTATTCTTATTTTTGTAAAACAATATCCGATTAGAATAAACGCAAGTATAAATCGTGTTATTATGCTTGCCCAAGCAAGTCCGACACAGCCCATTGAAGGTATTTTGTACCAACCGAATACTAAAATAAAATTGAGTGCTAAATTTAAAACTACTCCAAACATATTTAATAAATTTGGTAGTAAAACTATTTCGTATGCTTGCAAAAATTCTTTTGCGGCAATAAAGGCATAAATGCCGATTGTTGAGAATGAGCAAATTGTTAAATAGTTTTTTATATCTGGAATAAGTTTTTCTTCAAACCCAAGAATGTCTATTAGTGGTACAAAAAGTAGCGTTAGTACTGTGATTATAATTGATAAGTATAGTGAAAAATTTAGGGTTGGAATAAAATATTTTTTTATTTTTTCTTTTTCGCCTCTAAAGTTTGATAATAAAGGAGAAATGCTTGCAAGTATTCCAAGTCCTATTAAAAACATTGTAAAAAATATTGAATTTGCAATACTTATAGATGCTAATACATCTGTTGAATATTTTGCTGCAACATAAACATCTCCAACGCCAATAAGCATTACACCTAAATTGCCGATTATTATAGGAAAAGATAATTTTAAAAGTTCATTTATTTTTTCTGTGTATTTAAACATTTTATTTTCCTATACAAAAATGGTCAAAAATGTTATTTAAAATATCGTCTGTAATTACTTCTCCTGTTATTTCTTCAAGAAATATAAGTGCGGCTTTTAAGTCTATTGAAATTAAGTCCTGAACTTCTTTTATTTGTGTTGTGAGGAGTGCTTGTTCCAGAGAGTTTTTAGCTTTTGTAAGACAGTCTTGTTGTCTGCTGTTTGTTACAAATTCAGTATCTTCAATTGTTTGGTGTCCGATAAGTTCTTTGATTTTTTCTTTCAATGTTTCAAAACCTTCTTTTGTAACAGTTGAAAGACTTAAATGTTCTGGTTTTGTAGAAGGGGCTAAATCTGTTTTGTTGGCGATAATTATGTGTTTTTTGTCTTTTATAAAGTCTAAAATCTCGTTATCTTCTTTTTGCAAACCTTGTGTTGAATCGTATAAGAATAGAATGATATCTGCTTCTTTTGCTGATTGTTTTGAGTATTCAATTCCTATTTCTTCAACTTTGTCGATGTCTTGAGTTTCTCTAATTCCTGCTGTATCAATTAATGTAAGAGGAATTCCGTCAAGTTCTAATGTTTCTGTTAAAACGTCCCTTGTTGTCCCTGCAATTTCAGTTACTATGGCTCTTTTTAATTGAAGTAATGCGTTGAATAATGATGATTTTCCAACGTTTGGTTTTCCAAGAATTGCAATTTTTATACCTTGTCTTAATATGTTTGATGATTTTGCAGAAACTAAAATTTTATCAATTTCTGATGATATTTTTTTGATTTCTTCTTCAATGTATTCGTATTCAGGCTCTTTTACGTCTTCTGGAAAATCAATTCCTGCAATAATTTTTGACAACAGGTCGAAAATCCCTTTTTTAATTTCTTGTGTTTTTTGAGTTAATGTTCCTGACAAATTTCTTGCTGATTTAATTGCGAAGTTTTGAGTTTTTGCGTGAATTATGTCGCAAACTGCTTCTGCTTGTGATAAATCCATTTTGTGGTTTAAGAAAGCTCTTTTGGTATATTCTCCTCTTTCAGCCATTCTTGCGCCGTTTTTTAAAACAAGTTCTAGTATTGCGTTTAATATATTTAAACCACCGTGACATTGAATTTCAATAACGTCTTCACCTGTGTAACTATTTGGATTTTTAAATGCCAATATTATTACTTCATCAATTTTTGTTTCGTTATCTTTTATCCAGCCGTGATTAATTTTACCTATTTTTATTTCATTAGAAAAGATTTGTTTTGCTATTTCAAAACTTTTTTCTCCGGAAATTCTAATTATACCTACACCACCTGTACCTAAAGGTGTTGCAATTGCGGCTATTGTGTCAAATTCTTGTGCTATATTCATTTTTTATCCCTTTTGTAAAAATTATACCATTAAAATTTGACTTTTTCGTTATTGTTATTAAATTTTTATTACTCATCCATGTGAATGATATTTTTTCGCATGAAAGAAAGATTTACTTTGAAAAAACCGATATAAAACATGAAATAGACAAAGTTTGAGGTTATTTTATGCAATTTGAAACAGGTATTCAATATTTAGATTCAGGCTTAAAAAGTGCTTTAAGAGGCATGAGGATTGAATCCACTTATGTTGCTTTAACAAGTGAAAACGTAAGAGGTTTTGATAAAGTTGGTTATCAACGTAAAGAAATTGTTAATTCATCTTTTGCTCAATTTATGGGTGCAGATGCTTTATCAACTGTTGTTGATGATAGAATTGGACGTCTTGTTGCAACTTCTCATCCTTTAGATTTTGCACTTGCAGAAAAAGGATATTTTCAAATTAAAGATGCCGAAGGTATAAAAATGACTAGAGATGGTCGTTTTAAACTTGATAAAGAAGGTAATTTACTTTCTTTGGATGGTGGAAAAGTTCTTTCAAATGTTGGTGTGCCTATCAAGTTGAGTGTAATACCTGAAAATATTAAAGATATAAAAGTTAATGCAAATGGTGAAGTTACTGTTTTAGATAAAACACAAAATAAAATGGTAAAAGCAGGTACTTTGGGTATTGTAAATGCTGACGGAATACTTGTTATGCACCCTGAAGTTAAACAAGGTTATAGTGAATATTCAAACGTATCTTTACAAGATGAATTTATGGGTATGATGGCACCTTTGAGAAATTATGATGCAAATAGGCAAATGTTTATGATAGAAAATTCTGTTTTATCGAAAACAATTTCTCAATTAGGAGCTACATCATAGGCGGTTACGAAAGGATAATTAAGAATGGAAAGAGTTCAAGGTGTAATAAGAAAATCAATAGTTAATGCTCAAATTCAATTTGAAAAATTGGGTTATATTGCTAATGATTTTGCAAATTATTCAACAAATGGTTACAAATCAGTAAGATTTGAACAAATGCTTGATGCAGATGGAACTTTGACAGGTGTTTCAAGAACTGATTATAAACAAGGTTCAGTTAGAATTACAAGTAATCCTTATGATGTTGCTATTAAAGGTGACGGTTTTATCCCTGTGACATCTCCAACAGGTGATGTTCAATATACAAGAGATGGTTCTTTTAAAATCGGTAAAAATGGTTATTTGGTTACTAATGATGAATGGTTAGTTGGTGAAGGTATTAAAATTCCTAACACTATCTATAAATTAATAATCAAAGAAGATGGTACAGTTGCTTATATGAAAGACCGTACTTCAAAAGAACAAACATTAGGTAAAATTCCTCTTGTTCAATTCCAAAATCCAGAAGGTTTGAAACAAGGTGATATGAACAAATTAGTTGCAACTGATGCATCTGGCGAAGCAAAAGTTGTTAAAAATCACAATTATATTGCTCAAAATGCTTTAGAATGTTCAAACGTAAATATTCAAGATAAAGCAACTGAAATGTTAAGATTAAATGCTTCTATGATTGCTTCTTTGCGTATGGCAAAAATTGTTGATGATATGTATAACAAAGCTATCAATATTAGAGAATCATAGTTGGTTAAAGAGAGGTAATTATGTTTGAATCAATGAATTCAATAACAAATGCAACAAATGCTCTTAATGCAATTGCAAAAAGACAAAAAATAATCGGTGAAAACTTGGCAAATGTTGATACTCCAGGTTATACAAGAAAAGATATTAGTTTTGCTCAAGCAATGCAAGAATCAGGCTTTTCAACTTTAGAAAATAAACTAAATAAGAAATTTGGCGAAGCTCCAAGCGGTGTTTCAAACACTGGCGAAACTGTTAATTCAGCTCATGAAATTATGGAAATGCAAAAAAACTCTTTGATGTACACAGTTGCAAGTCGTCAAATGTCTAGTATAATCACACAATTGAAAACAGCGGTTAACGTAGGAAAGTAGGTAATATATGGGTATTTTAGATGCTTTAGATACAGGAACAGGTGCTTTAAGAGCTCAAAGTTTAAGATTGGATGTCCATGCAAAAAACGTGGCAAACGTTGATACTCCAAATTATGTAAGGTTAATTCCTATCTTATCTTCTACTAATCAATTAGGATTTAGTAATTCAATTGGCTCAATTGCAAATGGTACTGCAACTTTAAAAGGCGGAGTTACTTTCTCAGGTGTAATGGAAGATCCTAATTTAGGTGAAAAAATATATAAACCTGGTCATCCTGATGCAGATGAAAACGGATTTATCAGAGCTTCAAATGTTGATCCTAGTGTTGAAATGGCAGATGCAATCTTGGCACAAAGAGCTTATGAAGCAAACTTGGCTTTGGTAAATGTAACAAGAGCAATGGCTATGAAAGCAGCTGATATTGGTAGATAATTTTAAAATATAATGTGGAATAAGGGCGAATTTGCTTTTGCAAATTCGCCCTTATTTTTATTTTAAATTCTGTTTTGCTTTATCAAGTTCAGCTTTGATTGCTTTTGGAGAATAGCTTGTTTGTTTGTAGTTTTTTAATACGATTTCCAAGCCTTTTATGTATCTTCCAATATCGTTTTGTTTTTTGAAGATTTGGGCTAAAACATAGTATAAATCATATTCAAATTGATTTTCTTTTATCGCTCTTTCAATACAATGTTGTGCTGTTTGTAAATCGTTTTGTTTAATTAAAATTTGTGCGATTATTTTATAAGCTTCAACGTCTTTTGGGTTTAATGATATTGTTCTTTTTAGGTTTTTAAGTGCGTTATCTAAATCGCCTTGTTCAAAATTTATCGCTCCGATATTGAAATATGCCCAACTGTAATCTGGGGAAATAGATAATACTTTTTGATATTCTTCAAGTGCCATATCAGTTTGTCCCAAGTCTTTGAAATGATTTCCTAAGTAAAAATGTGCAAAGACATCGCTATCATTTAAGTCTATGGCTTTTGTGTAATATTCTATTGCACTTATTGGGTCTTTCTTTTTGGTATAGCATAATCCGATATTAAAATAGGTGTTTTCGTCTTTTGTGTCCGTTTTTATCACATTTTGAAATGCTTCAATTGCTTCATCAAGTTTGTTTTCGTCAAGATAAACTAAACCTAAATTGTAATAAAAGTCAGTTTCGTCAGGTGAAATGCTTATTGCTTTTAAATATGCTTGTTCGGCAAGTTTTAGTTTTTGGATTTTTTCGTAACAAATTCCTAAATTATAATAAAGGCTTGCATCTTCTGGGAAAATCCCGATTAAAAAAAGTAGTTGTTTTAAGGATTCTTCGCAAAAACCATTGTCTAAAAGTAATATTGCAAGTTGCCTGCGTGCTTGCAAATTTGAAGAATCTTCTTTTAATATTTTCTGTAATTCTTGGATTTCGTCCATATCAGACATGGTATATCTCCCTCAAACTTTTATTATAGCAAATTTTTTATATTTTTCCAGTTTGTGATAAAATTATAACTATTATGAGAATTAGCGATTTGTATGTTAAAGATAAAACGATTTTGTCATTTGAAGTTTATCCACCTAAAGACGATGACAACTTTGAAAAATTAAATCTTTTAATTGAAACTTTATCTAGTTTAAAATCGTACAAGCCAGCGTTTGTGTCAATGACTTTTGGTGCTTTTGGCAAGCATTATGATACTTTTGAAACTCATTATAATATGATTTCAAAAATAAAAGAGCATTTAGATTATACATTAATGCCGCATTTTACTTGTGTTGGAACATCGTTAAATGATGTGAAAAAGTATTTTTCAGGTATAAAAAGTTTGGGTGTTGAAAATATTTTAGCATTAAGAGGGGATATTCCAGAAGGCGAAGATATTTCAAACTATGAGTTTAAACATGCAATTGATTTAGTTAAGCTTATAAAAGCGGAAGAAATGTTTGATATTGCCGTTGCTGGTTATCCTGAAGGTCATATTGAATGTGATGATTATTCTTTAGATATGAAATATTTGAAAGATAAAATTCTTGCAGGTGCTGATGTTGTTATTACTCAAATGGCATTTGATAATTCATATTTACTTAAATTCAGAGATGAAGTTGCGTCTTGGAATTTGAACGCAAAAGTTTCAGCAGGAATTATGCCTATAAAAAATTATAAACAAATATTTAAAATGCTTTCTATGGCACGTGTTACTTTGCCTAAAAAGTTGCGAGAAGATTTGGAAAGATTTAAAGATAATAATGACGATATTAGAAAAGTTGGAATTGAATTTGCTATTAAACAATGTGAAGAATTAATTGCAAATGGGTTTGATGGCTTGCATTTTTACACTTTGAATAATAATTCGCCAGTAAATCAAATATTAGATGAGTTGAAATTTTAGTTGATTATAGTTTCTTCTATCTTTTGCCAGTCGAAAACTTTTGATTGACTATATTCAATAAGTTTATTTTGGTTTTCTTTTTTCATTTGTTCAATAGCGGTATCAAAATCATCGTCGGATGTCATAAATAAACAAGGTATTTGTGTTTCTTCTGCAAATTTTTCAACTTTTATATCGTAAGAAATTGCAAGTGTTTTTATTCCGTATTTCACTGCAACTAAATTTGCATGAAATCTCATCGCAATCATATATTCAAGTTCTGAAAAATGTTCAATAACTTCATCATAGGTAAGTTTTGAATATATTTTTGTTTTAATATTTGGGTTTTCTTGTTTTATAGAGGTTTCAAATAATTTGCAAATATCTAAATCAAGGCTATCTTGGAAAGAATATATTTCAATTTCTTTGTCTGCAAAGTGTTTGTTTACATATTTAGCAAGTTTTTTTATGTAGTTTTCGTTTAAAGTTTTGAATTTGCGAAGTTGTATTCCAATTTTATTTTTAGGTGAATATTCTTTTAGTGGGACTTGAAAAAGAGGATCGCAAACTAAATCTGCATTATTTACATTCCATTTTTTTAATAGTAGTCTGCTTTTTCTATCTCTAACGCATAAGTAAGCACATCTTTTAAGAGTTATTTTAGTTAAAAATGCTCCAAATTTGTTGCGTAAAGGTCCAAGTCCTTGAGCAAAAATTATTACTTTTTTATTGAAAAATAAGCATAAATTTATTATTACTAAGTAATAAATAAGGCTTTTTAAACTTGTTGCATCTTGAAGTAAACTTCCGCCACCTGATATTAATAAATCTGATTTGAAAATTTGTTTGATTATGCCCTTTAAATCAAATGAATAAATAGAATTAATATCATATAATTTTTTTGTTTTTTCAGGATTAGAAGATAAAACAGTAGGATGATGACCAAGTGCTTTTAGCTTTTCTGTCAAAACTTTTAATATAGCTTCATCGCCAAAATTGTCAAATCCGTAATATCCAGATATTAAAATATTTTTATTTGATTTTTTCATATTCTTCATAAACTTCGTTTTTATTAGGTAAAGATTTTATCGCACCAAGTTCTTGTATTTGAACGGCAGCAACGATTGCGGCAAATTTTGTTGCAGAAATTGGAGTGAAGCCTGATGATAGGGCATGTAAGTATCCACCGTTGAAGGCATCTCCTGAACCTGTCGCATCTACAACTTCTCTTTCTATAAATGGTTGGAATACAATGTCTCCAGCATAACCTGTGTAGTATCCGTTATTTTTTGTTGAACGGACTATGACTGTATTTATACCTAAATCCCAGCAACTTTTTATTGTTTTTTCGATAGAATCCATATCAAATATGTTTATCATATCTTTGTTATCGTTTAGGAATAAAATATCAATGTTTTCGTTTATTTCTTCAAAAAATTCTTTTGCTTCATCTGATGACACCAAAAGTGGTGAAAAATTAGGGTCGTAAGCAGTTGTAAGTGATTTTTCTTTTGCAAGTTTAAAAGCTTTTTTAATAGTTTCTCTTGTTGATAGAGAAAGAGATTGAACAGTCCCTGATGTGTAAAAATATTTTGCACTTTCAAAATATTTTTCAGATAAATCTTCTATTGATAATTTTGTTGCTGCTGTTTTTTTTCTATAATAAGAAAATTCTTTTTTGCCGTTTTTTAATCTTGCTAAAAGATATAATCCGTTGTAATCTTCGGTTAATTTAACTTGAGAAATATCAAGTCCTTCTGCTTGCCAGCTATCCATTAGAAATTCTTTAAAATAATCACAACCAACTCTTGATATAAAACCAACTTTTGAACCCATTTTTTGAGCAGCAATTGCACTTGTTAGTGCATCGCCACCATAAAATTTGTTGAATGTTGGCGTAATGCTTAATTCCTGATTGCTTGAAAGTTCTATTAAACCTTCTCCAATGGTTATAATATCTAATTTTTCGTCCATTTAATTAGATACCTTTCAACATCTCAATAATTTTTTTAGATTTGTCTGTGATTTCTTTGTAAGAAGAATTTTCGTATATTGCTCTACCAATACCAACTGCTTTTGCTCCAGTTTTAATATATTCTGGAATTTCTTCGATTTTTATGTTTCCTGAAGCCATTACATTTAAGAAAGGCATTGGTCTAAGTAAATCTTCAATGTATAATCTTCCGCCAAGTGCTGCGGTTGGATAAACTTTTAAAAGCGGAACTCTTGTTTTCCAAGCTGAATAAGCTTCGTTTGGAGTTGTTACGCATGCGATAAGAGGAATTTTTTTATCTTTTGAAATCTTAACCATATTCATTTGGAATACTGGGCAAGATAAAATTTTTGCTCCAGCTTCAATAGATTTTGTTGCTTGTTGTCCTGTGATAACTCCACCTGCTGCAACTGTTGCAATTTTTGAAATTTCATTGATTGCTTCATAAATTGATTCGTTTACAATGTTTAGTTCAACGATTTTTATTCCACCTTCAACCATTGCTTTGGCTGTATCAATCGCATCTTGGGCATTAGAGCTTCTAATGATTGGATAAATTTTTTCTTCAGCAATTTTTTTGATTAAGTTTTCTTGCATAACTACTACCTCATTTCTAAAATTTATTATATCATAAGTGTATGAAATTTGTTAAAAATCTAAAATCTTTATTAATATTCTTTTCCGTATTGATTTTTTTAATCATTGGTTTCTTTGTCTCTACAAGCTTTTGGGAACAAAAAGCATATAATTTTATGGTGCAAGCTTTTTCTGCACACAAAGTCGGCTCTGATGAAATTGCTCTAGTTGTTATTGATGATAAATCTTTGGCAAAATTTCGTTGGCCTTGGAAAAGAGAATTATATTCAGAAATTTTTGATTTTATAAATAAATCAAATTCAAAAGTTATAGGCTTTGATGCTATTATTGCAACACCAGATTTAGAAAATCCTTCTTCAGATGCGAATTTTTATAAAACATTAGCAAAAACAAATAACATCGTAATTGGTTTTGTGCCATTGTTTTCAAAATATGATAATTTAGACTCTGGTAAAATTTACGATGATGCTTTTAAGAAAAAGTTTTCAGTAGCTATTGATGATAATTCTCAAGAAAAATTGCCGACATATTATAAGAGTCTTTCTGAATTTCCTGCAGATTGTTTTAAAAATACAAAAATGACAGGTTCTGTTTTGACTACTCCTGATTATGATGGGTATATAAGATCGTTAGATCAGTTGGTTGATTATAAAGGCACTCTTTATCCATCTTTGTCATTGAAGATGTATTTGTATTTGCATAAAAATCCAAAATTAAAATTGACTGATAAATATTTGACTGCAGAAAATACTGAATTAAAAGTTCCGATTTATAAAAAGCCAAATGGTGTTTATAACAATATTCATTATTATAAAATGATGAAAAATTCAGAATATTCGCACAAAACATATTCTGCTGTGGATATTATTGATTCTGCAAGAGCAATAAAAGCAGGTAAAGAACCTATTATTTCTCCAGAGGTATTTAACGATAAAATAGTTTTTGTTGGTGCTAATGCCAAAGCTATTGCTGTTGGGTTAGAGGACGTGAAACGTACTCCAATGTCAAATAATTTCCCTGGAATAGATATTCAAGCATCTAATTTTGATAATTTGTTGCATAATGAGTATTTGAAATTATCAACATTGGCTTTTGATATTATTAGTTTAGTTATTATATTGTTAGCAACATTTTTAACTATAAAATATTTTTCTTTGGTTGTTTCCATTTCTGCAATAGCAGTTATAATGGTTTTGTATCTTTTAATTGCTGCTCTTTGTTATAGATTTGGTTATGTTGTGAATGTTTTAACGCCGATAACTTTACAGGTTATTGTTATGGCTATTGCGTATTCGTATCGCTTTATTTTGGAAGGAAGAAATAAAGAAAAAATTAAAAACGCAATGGGAAAATATATTTCTCAAGACGTTATGAAAAATGTCGTTAAAAACATTGATAAATTGAAGCTAGGTGGAAAACGTGCTGAAGTTACAGTTTTGTTTGCAGATATTCGTGGTTTTACTTCGATGAGTGAAAAAATGTCGGCAGAAGAAGTTTCTATGATTTTGAATGAATATTTTACTGCAGTTGAGCCGATTATTACTAAATATAATGGTGTTATAAATAAATTTATTGGCGATGCGGTTATGGCTATTTTTGGCGAACCTATTCAAGATAAATCACATGCAATTAATGCTGTAAAATGTGCTTCAGAAATGTTGGAAAAAGTTGCTGAACTTCGTAAAAAATGGTTGGCGGAAGGAAAACCTAAAATCGAAATTGGTGTTGGTATTAATACTGGTGAGGTTTTTGTCGGTAATATAGGTTCTGAAAGTCGTCTTGAATACACCGTAATTGGTGATGTTGTAAATTTGGCAAGTAGAATTGAAAGTTATAATAAAGTTTATAAGACAAAATTTTTGATTAGTTCTACTACATATCAAAATGTTCGTAATATTGCAAATGTTATAAAAATATCAGAAGTTTCGATAAGAGGTAAGCAAAAGAAACTTGATATTTATGAAGTTTTAAGGTTGCAATAAGTCTTTATATTTTGTTTGTTATATCTTGTCTAAATCTTTCTAGTGTGTTACTATCGATTGTGTGGTAGTTTATATGGAGAGTTTTTAAGTGGGTTTATTTAATGACAAAAAAACAAAAGCTGTTGAAAAAGCTTTAAAAGTTTTAGGTAAGAAAAATTTAGCATTAATTATGCATTCAAATAGTTTTCCTGCGTTGGATGGTGAAGATGTTGGTTTTGGTACTGTTAATTCATCTGCCGCAAAAAATTTGATTGAATATATTTCAGGTACATTTAATATGTTACAACTTGGGCCAGCAGGTAAAACAAAATCTTGTGATGCTTCTCCATATACAAGTACAATTTTTTCAGGCAATCCTCTTTCAATTGATTTGAAAGCTTTGACTACTTCTGAGTGGTCAAAAATTTTGTCTGTAAAAACATTTAATGAAATAGTTGAAAATAATCCAAATAAAAATAAAGGTAGAACAGCTTACAATCATGCTTCAAATGAATTTGAAAGAGCATTAAAAGAAGCTTATTCAAATTTTGTAGAAAAAGCTCCTAAAAAATTAACTTCTGCATTTGAAAAATATAAAAAAGAAAATGCTTCATGGTTGCAAAATGATGCTTTGTATGAAGCACTTTCTATTGAAAATGGTAATGATTATTGGCCAATGTGGAAAAACGAAGAAGACAAACATTTGCTAAATCCAAAGTCAAATGAAGAAAGAATGAAATTCGGTGACAGAATAAAAGATATTGAAAAGAAATATGCAAAAGAAATCGATTTTTACTCATTCTGTCAGTTTGTAATCAATACTCAAAACGTTAAAACACGTGATTTTGCAAAGAAAAATGATATAAAAATGATTGCAGATAGACAAGTTGCATTTTCTGATAGAGATTGTTGGGCTTATCAATCATTGTTTATGGATGGTTGGTGTTTAGGTTGTCCTCCTGATTATTTCTCAAAAGATGGTCAAGCTTGGGGTTTCCCTGTTTTAGACCCTCAAAAAATGTTTAAAGAAGATGGTTCACTTGGAAAAGGTGGACAAGTTATGAAAGCATTATTCAAAAAAATGTTTAAAGAAAACCCTGGTGGAGTTCGTATTGACCATATTGTAGGTTTAATAGACCCTTGGGTATATAAAGCAGGTAAAAAACCTAAAATTGAAGAAGGGGCAGGTAGATTGTATTCTTCTCCAGAACATTCAGAACTTTCAAAATTTGCTATTCCTCAAATGTCAGATTTAGATACAACAGTTGAAGCTGATAAGGAAAAAAGAGTTAAAAAAACAACTCCAAAACAAATTGAAAAATATGCAAGTCTTATTGAAAAAATAGTTATAGATGCAGCAAAAGAAGAAGGTTTGGATAAAGATTCTATCGTTTGTGAAGATTTAGGAACTTTAACAAATCCAGTTGCAGCAGTTTTGAAAAAATATGATATGTTAGGTATGAAACTAACTCAATTTGTTGATCCTGAGGTTGAAGAACATCCATATCGTTGTAAAAATATTCCAAAAAGAACTTGGGCAATGGTTGGTACACACGACAACCGTCCAATTTCTATGTGGGCAGATGATATGATTAATACACATGAAGGTTATTTGCACGCAAAAAATCTTGTTGAAGATATGTATGCTGAAGCTGATAACAAAGATGATTTGATTGTTAAAATGACAAATGATGTTAAATTCTTAATGGATAACAAATTGGCTGAAATTTTTGCGTCAAAAGCTGAAAATATTCAAATTTTCTTTACTGACTTTTTCGGTATTAAAGATGTTTATAATACTCCTGGTACATCTGGCGATGCCAACTGGAGCTTGAGATTGCCAAATGATTATGAAAATCTTTATAATGAAAACTTAAAATCGGGTGTTGCTCTTGATTTACCAAAAATATTGGCAATGGCAATAAAAGCAAGAGGTTCTAAGTTTGCAGAAAAGAATAAAGCTTTATTAAAACAATTAGAAGCTTAATTTGAGGGCTTATGAAAAAAATACTTGTCATATTTAGTATTGTATTTTTTATGGGTATGTCTGCTTTTGCATACAATACAGAGGCTCAATTACAATACAATAGAGGTATTGATTTTTACAATATGGGTAAATATGATGAGGCAATTACTTGTTTTAGAGCGTCAGTAAAAGCAGATCCGTCTTTTATTGACGCTTATTATAATTTGGGTTCCGTACTTGAATATTTGGAACAATATGAACCGGCATTAGCTGTTTTTAAACAAATTATAGTTAGAAAACCTGATGATTATGAGGCTGTTTATAAAGCAGCTTACTTGAGTTATAAATTAGGTCAAGATGATAAGGCTAAAACATATTTAACTTTAATTCCTTCGTATTCTGCAAAGTATGAAGATGCAAAAAGCTTATCTCGACAACTTTCTGTATCTCATAAATCAGATATAGAAATGGGTGCTTTAAAAATTCCTGAAACAAACAATTTGTATAATTCTATTCCTGCTCCAACTGGCATAACTTCAGACAATGAAGGAAATGTTTATGTAGCATCTTTTACAACAAATTCTATTTATAAAATTACTCCTGATAATAAAAAAGTTTTGTTTATAAAAAACGCAAAAATAGATGGACCAATTGGGATTGCGTGTGATAAAAATAAAAATTTGTATGTGGCAAATTATAATAAAAATAATGTCTTAAAAATTTCGCAATATGGTGAAATAACTGTGTTGATTAGTAATTTGAAGTATCCATATTATATTTATTTGACAAGCAATATATTATATATTTCTGCTCAAGGCTCTGATTCAGTTTTAAAATATATTTTAAAATAGCTTACTTCCCTTTGTTTTCAATACAATAACGTTATGTTAAGAAATGTAAACTTAATTGTTTTCAAAAAAGCAATTATTTAGAGTGTATATACTTTATATATATACAAGAGGATATGAGATAAAAAATAATAAGTATCGTTATTGTAGTTAAGAGAATTAAATAAGTTATTGGAGGATATTCGTATGTCACTTTCAGGTATTTCATTTGGATCAATCACAACAGGGGGAGCAAGCAATGCTTATATGACAGACCCTAATGCTAAGAAAAAAATTCAACAACAACCAGATCAATTGGCTTATTCTGGTTCTATATTTTCAGGTGTAATGGCACCTCAAGGTTCATCTGATGCTTCTGCAATCAGAGGTCGTGCTGAAGGTTGCACATTTGATATGAGTATGTAATTTTTGATTTAAAATTAATATTTTTTGTAATAAAATAGTTCCGTACATTTATGGGACTATTTTATTATGTTATTAGTAGCAGATATTGGTAATACAAGTATAAATATTGGATTGTTTGAAGATGAAGCTTTAGTTGAACAATTTAGATTAGCTTCTGACAAAGATTTATCTCAAGAAGAATATGAGGTTTTATTAAAAACTTTGTGTTCAAAATATAAAATTGATGGTTGTATTATTGGTTCGGTTGTTACAGAGTTAAATAAAAAGTTTAAATCTTCTGTTGATAATGTATTTAAAATAAATTCATTGTTATTAAATTCATCTTTTAATACAGGTGTAAAACTTGCTTTGGTTAATAATAACGAAGCTGGTGCAGATAGAGTTGCAAATGCATGTGCTGCTTATACTTTGTACCAAAAACCTTGCATTGTGGTTGATTTTGGTACTGCAACTTCTTTTGATATCGTAAATAAAAATGGTGAATTTATTGGAGGTATTATTGCTCCAGGGCTAAATTTGCAGTTAAAAGTTTTGAATAAATTTACTTCAAAACTTCCTCATATTGATGTTGCTATTTCTCCTAGTGCAATTGGTTCTACTACAGTAGATGCTATTTTATCAGGTGTTATTAGAGGTTCAGCTTGTATGATTGAAGGTTTGATAAATCAATGCGAAGCTGAATTAAAAGAAAAAGCCGTAGTAGTTGCAACTGGTGGATATTCTTCAATTTTAGAAAATTATATGACAAGAAAATTTGATTTTATAAATCCAACTTTGACTCTTTCAGGTTTGAGATTTTTATATATGTTAAATTCAAAAAACTAATCAGCGCAAGGACAAGTTTTTGAGGCTTCTTTTTTGTTTATAAACATTATGCCTTCTGTTCTTGCTATTGCGTATTTGTAGTCAATTGGAGAGTTTTCAAATTTTATGAAAACTTCATCATTTGTGTTGCCAACTGGTTTTAGTTCAAAATCTTCTGTTCTTATTTCTAATACTTTTGTTGAAAATTGTTCTTTTGGAGTGATTATTTCAAGCGTTGAATCAGGCATTATTTTATTTTTAATTTTTACTTTATAATAACCGTCTTTTTCTTCGCCTAAAAATTCGCACAAGAAATCTGCTCCAGCAAGTCCTTTAGAAACGTCGTAACTGTAACTTTCAGAATTGTTATCGCCGAAGTAAAAACCTTGTGTATAACCTCTGTTTCCGACTTTTAAAAGTTCTTCAAAGTATTGACTTAAATCTGCATTGTTATCTTCAAAATATGTATCGATAGCGTTTCTGTATGCTTTTGCAACTGCTGAAACATAGTACAAACTTTTTGTTCTTCCTTCAACTTTAAAAGAGTCAATACCTGCTTCTGTAAGGTCTTTTATGTGTTTTACAAGGCATAAATCTTTTGTGCTAAGGATGTGTGTACCTCTTTCAGTTTGTTCAATTTCAAAATATTGATTAGGTCTTGTTTCTTCAACAAGTTTGTAACTCCATCTGCAAGGTTGAGCACAATTTCCTTGATTTGCTTTTCTTTCGTTGTTTGTCATATAGTCGCTTAACAAACATCTTCCTGAATAAGATACACATTGTGAACCATGAACGAAAGATTCTAGTTCTATGTCTGAAACTTCTTTTTTGATTTCGGCAACATCTGTTAAAGGTAATTCTCTTGCCAAAATAACTCTTTTTGCGCCGTTATCTCTCCAAAATTTAACTGTTTCAAAGTTAAGAGAATTTGCTTGTGTACTGATATGTATTGGAATATTTGGTAATCTTTTTCTTACGACATTGAAAACTCCGATATCACTTAAAATTATTGAATCTGGATTTGCATCTTCAACAATTTCGCAAAATGCAGGTAAATTTTTTATGTCATTGTTGTAAGCAAAAATATTTATTGTTAAATATGCTTTTGCATTTAATGAATGAGCAAGTGCCACGGCTTCTTTTAGGTTTTCTGAAGTGATAATGCTACCTTTTCTCATAGCTCTTAAACTAAAATCAGGCACTCCAAGATATACGGCATCTGCGCCATACTTGATTGCATATTCTAATTTTTCCATATTACCAGCAGGTAATAGTAATTCAGGTTTTTTCATAATTTAATTATAGCATACACAAAAAGTTTTATTGTCTTATTTTTACTCCGTATGATTGATGTAGATTTTTTTGATATTTGCATAATTATATATGGGAGGACAATTAAGTTATGTATATTCAAAAAAAATCTGAAATTAATTCTGTTAAAAAGACAATAAAAGAAGCTTCTATTTCTATTCCAGATGTATTAGCTCCTAAGAAAATGTTTATTTCTGATTTTGAATCTACATCTTATGCAGTTGCTTCAATGTCTTCTGACTTGAATTTGATGGAAGCATTAGATTTTAATCGTCAAAATCCATTGATGTTAAAATGGTTATTTTTTAGTTTGTTTGCAATTGGGTTTTTGTTTGTTGCTACATCTTTAATTGGCTAATAGAATTTCTTATTAGGTGATGTTTATTTTTTATTCTTCCTTGATTATAATATTAAGGAGGATTTGTGTATGAATTTGAAATTAAAAATTTTAATTGTTTTTATCATTTTTTTAATTGGTAATAATGGGTTTTGTGCAATAAAATTTCCCCCTTTAAAACCAATTGATAATAATACTATTGCAAGTTCAAAAGAAACAAATGATGAAGTAAATCTTGTAAATATAACTTCTGTTGAACAAGAATTGTTTGGTAAATCTTATAGTTCGCAAAATCTTATAAAACGATTATCAAGAATTGAAAAACGTTTATTTTATACCACTTTTCCAAACTCTCCTGCTTCGCAAAGGGTAGATAATATTGTTTCAAATTTCAATAAATTAAAACAATTTCCTTGTATTTCTCAAAAAACACTAACAAATTTGGAGGAAAAAGTTTTGGGGCAAAATAATCAAGTCTTGTCACCTGATAAAAGATTGGATTTGTTAGAAGAAAAACTATTTGGGGCTGTTCAAAGTGGTGATGTTGAGTCGAGATTGAAGTCTTTGCAAATAGCTTCGAACAATTTTGATAGAAAAGTTAGTTATGCTGATAATGATAATTTATGGAGTTTAGAGCCAAGAGGAAATGCGATGTCTATCGGTGGAATGAGCTTTGAAGGTATCAATCCAAATGATTATGTGCAGTATCATTCGGGGTATGGTTATGTTCCTGAATATAATAAATATATGAAAGTTAGACCTTATGTTCCTCATTATAGAGGACATTCTGCTGGTTATCCAATGCATAGACACATAACTCCACGTAGATTTTATCCACATTCGTCAAATTTAAATCGCCCAAATTCGTTTGTTAATTCTAATGGTTGGCGAGGTGTAAATACAGGTATCGGTGCAACTATTTTGAATTAAATAGTTTTGCTATGGCATATTTTATATAATAAATTATTTTTTCAATAAATTGAGATAGTGAAAAAGGTTCTGTTTCTGCTTGGTTAGAGTGAGTGAAAGAATCTTGTTTTTCTTCAAAGATGCTTCCTGATATGATTTCTGCATCTTCTTCGTCTTTTTTCTTTCGGCCTCTCATGTAACCTAAATTACCTGCTCCGCCATCTTGGCTTTTTTGAGCATTTTGTATCATTGGTTGATTGTTGTTAAAATTTAAATCAAATCCCATATTGATGCCTTTATCATTTTTCTAACTTTATTATAACTCTTTGCAAGGGTGTTTTCTATAGTTTTTAAGGATGATAAATCAGTTTTGTAAAGCTAGCTTGCTCTACGCATTAAATCAGAAAGTTTGATGTTTTTTGTAGTTATTGAAATATCTCTGTTTATTGGTTTTGTTTTTTCTTTTTTAAATTGAGCTAATCCAATTTTTGTATTGTTTTCTGTACTGTTTGGAAAAAATAAGTCTTTTAAAAAATTCATAATCTTTGTCTCCTATTTTTATTATAGAACTTTTTTTAGTTTTATTATCATACATTAAACCGATTTTAGTCCTTTTTTTAATCGCTATTTATGTTATAGTGATGATAAATTTATGAGGATGAAAATTTGAAAGATATTTTGTATAAAAGTGATGATTCTGATTTTAATAAAGCGTTATCTTTGATTGATACGTCTTTTAGCGAAAAGCAACTTGTTGATATGCTTTCAAACGACAATGATGTTGAAAAACAAATTGCTGTTTTATCAATTGAAAATTTGTCATCTTTTGATATTTCAGAAAAACTTGTTAAAAATCTTGTCGGACAAGATGGGAAAATTAGAGAAGCAGTTGCTTTTAAGATAAATGAATTTTCGTCTGATTTAGAGTCTGTAAAATATTTAAAATCAGAAAATATTTATAATATTTTGTTTGAAGGCTTGATGGATATTGATGGAAATGTTTGCAGAAATATTGTTACTATGCAAAATATGGATGAATTTTGGCAATATATTCCTGAAAAGTTAATTCAACGTACAAATGAAACAATTTTAAAAATTAAAGAACTTGATGCTGAACATAGACAATACGTTATAAGTAAAAGAAATTTTCAACTTTATTGGTGTTTAGAGGCATTATGTAATGTGTTAGAATATGTTGATATCAAAGAGTGTGAGGAAATTTTTAGAGTGTGTGCAGAATTTGAAGATTATACAATAAGAGAAAAGGTTGCAAAACTCTTATCAAAGTTAAACGATGATAAGTTTAGTGATATTGTCGAAAAATTATCAAATGATGAAAATTTTTATGTTAGACAAAATGTAAAAATCTAAATGCAAAGTGCTTTTTTGGCTTTTTTTATCACTTGTTTGATAACTTCTAAAGTTTCTGTATCAACAAGTGTTTTTGTAACTGTGTCTTCGTTGCGACAAATTTGCAACATTTTGTTTCCTTTGTAATATTGCTCAAAATGATTGCATTTAATGTGTTGCACACCAGCGATTTTTGATACTTGCATAATCTCTCTCCCGTTTTTATTTATTATAGTTTAAGAGATTTTATAATTTCAAGTTTATCTTACTAAATTTTAATTTATTTTTACTTGAAAAAATGATTTGTTATGTGTAGGCTAAGTTTGTTATGTGCCTGTAGCTCAGTTGAATAGAGCGTTGATTTCCGAAGTCAAAGGTCAGGGGTTTAATTCCCCTCAGGCACATTTTTAGTGTAGAAGTTTGTCAAATTGATTATCTATTTGGGTTAAAAGATTTGTGTCTTTTGTTTTTTGATATTGTTTTACTAAAGTTACGATAGTATCGTGTATTTCTTTTTCTTTTTTGTTTGAAAAATCTATTTTTCTATAAGGAATTGTTGTAAGAGGTTTTTTTGAAAATTCAATGATATCGCCCTTTTTTACTCCATTATAAATAAGCCAATTAAAAACATATTTGCTGTTTAAAAGTGCTGTAATGTATTCTATTTTTTCTTCAGTTTTTTCTTTTTTTAAAATTGTTGTTACATCTTGTGTTGGGTAAAATGTTTCATTTGCAATTGCAAATCTGAATTGATTTTTGTTTGTTATTCTTTCTTTGCAAGGTACAAAAATTCTTTGAGTATCGCTTTTAAATAGATTGTAATTTCTTAAAAAAGCCCATTCCCAATAGTTTAATTCTTTGTTGTAATTGTATCTTTTTTCTAGTTTTTCTTTATGTGTTTGTAGTTTTGCATAAATGTTTGGATATTTTTTTTGCAACTCTTTTTCTTCTTTGATTTGGTCGTTTAGTATAAAATATTCAGTATATTGGGTAAAATAATATTGTGTGATGTCTTTTGCCTTTATCACTTTTATAGTTTTTTCTTTTTCTGCAGAATTCATTTTTTCTGGACATACAAATGCTTTATCTAGTCCGCTTACTAATCCGTTTGCGATTTCACAAAATTCGTTTAGTTTTTTGTTATTGCAGTAAGTTTCATATTTGTTTATTTCTTGAAGTTTATTTTCTTTTTCTAATATCCATTTTGTGTCAGGTTTAAATTGTGGAATTGTTATTTGCTTTATATCAGAAGAATTTGTTTTAATTTTTGAAAGTGTTTCTGCATTAAGTTTCTTTTTAGAAAAATATTTAGTTACTGAAATAATATTTTTAGTTTTTGTGTTTTTTATAAATTTAAAAATCACAAATGATATATTTACATTTTCAAAAATTGGAGTTTCGTTGAAATAATAAATTTCTTTTATGTAACCGTTTTTAAGCAAATAATTTCTTGTGTTTTTTGCGTGTGTTGTGCTAAACCAATAATCTGGAGTGATAAAAATAAGTTCTCCATTTTCTTCTAATAATTCAACAGATTTTAGAATAAATGCTAATGAATAATCGCATAATTTGTTACAGTATTTTTGCCAAAGTTCAAAATGTGAAAGTTCTTCTTTTAAATTATCTTCCAAATTTTTCCATCTGATGTAAGGCGGATTTCCTATTATTACATCAAATTTTTCTTTTATATTTGTTGAAATAAAACTTTTATTGATTACTTTGAACTCTTTATTTATAATGTTTTTGTCGATTTCGTATGCTGTTATATTTTTAAAGTTTTGTTTTTTTAATTCTTTTAAAAATGCACCATTTCCACAAGTCGGCTCTAAACACTTTGCATCTTTGTTGTGTTCGATTAAGTTAACCATAAAATCTGTTATGATTTCTGGTGTCATATATTGACCAAATTTTTGTTTTTTGTTTGTCATAATAAATTAGCCTATAATTGCTATTATAATATATAAAATTTTTAAATTTTTCATTAAATTTTTATTCTTCTCTTTAAATTTGTAAAAAAAAACTTTTTAAACTTTACATAATTTTAATTTTGGATATAAAATGTAATTAGTAGAGTGGAGAAAATTTAAAAATTGCCAAGTAATTACGAAAATTTTGACAATATGGATATATCAATGAGAAAATCCTCTGTAATTCAAGAGAGGGTTAATTTGGTGTCTTCTCATATGTATAAGCAATTCTTGGATTATCAACATGCTACGATGAATATGAATGATGCTTTTAATCATATTATTAATGATTCGCAAGCAGTTGTAGAAACTTTAAAACAATCTTTTTCTTCTCGAGGAATTACCACTCAAAATATTTATGTTGATGTCGTCGATGCACAAGTTTTTGTTTTAAATATTTTATGGCACAAAATTTCTTTTACTACTCGTTGTAATTATCAGCCACAAGCATTATTTAGAGAAAATAAACAACCAATTTTTTCTTGTCGTATTATGGCAGTTAGAGGCAGTTATAGAGAATTGATGAAAACTAATCAAACAATAGAAGAAGAAATGAATATTTTGTTGAATAATGAAATTGCTTCTTTATATATTCCAGCAGAAAAAGTTCAAAGTTCTATTATGACAATAAAACATTTGGCTGATAAAGAATTTATTTTAAATCCTATGGATGCTCCTAGAGAATTTTTACTAAAAGTTATTGAAACTATTTGTGGTGGTGGAATTTATCACAAAAAGCACGCTGTTATTAATAATTTGGGGTTATAAATTATTCGCTTGTTAGTTGAGATGAAACTTCTGCGATAATTCTTGAAATATCAGAACCCCCGATTACAACTTCTAGTATTAATTGGCTGTTGATAAGTACAGTTTCAGAATATTCCATTGTATCTACGCTGATAACTTCAAATTCTATGAAGTCTTCTCCAACGTATTTGATTTTTCCGTATTCTTCGGCTGTTGCCCAACGAATGAATGCGTATTGACGTTCAAATTGTTTTAGTTTGTTAATTAATCTCATTTAAATATACTCTCAATAACCAAATCCCTATATTTATATTTTAACTAAATTTTTACCTAAGTCAAATTTAGTTAAATAAGGTTTTTATAGTTTGCTTTGTTTTCTAAGTTCTAATTGATGAAGGAAGCATTTTTTTACAATAAAATCGATATCTCTTTGAGAAATGTTGTTGAATACAAATGCGTGAATATATCTTTGTGTGTTATCCATTCCAATATATGGTTTTGAGTAAACAAGGTTTGCAAGTGGAGATATTTCTTTTTCTTTGAATTTAAGGTTTACTCTTATAAAATCATAATCTTCTGGTATTTCTTCTTTTGAAACAAAACACATTCCTCTACCGCAAATGTTTTTGGTTTTTCCTTCCAAAATTATGGTAGGTGCGTTTTCGTCTTTTGGTGTGATTTTTGCAGTGTATTCAATTTTCATATCAGCTCTGAAAAATTCTCTTCTTTGAGAATGTTTGCTGTTTGTTGGATATGCAATTTTGTATTCAGTATTTAAAATACCGATATCTGCTTGCAAAACTTTTGAGCTTGATGAATATACACCGTTTTCTGTGTAAATGTATAATTTTAAGTCATCATTAACATGTGCAAATACATCTTTGTTTTGTTGATTATTTGCGATAATGATGATTGAGTCATTTTCAATTGAACGGACAGTACAAATGATTTTTTTATTCTTTCCGTTTTCTGTGAAAGTAATCTCAAATGCTTTAAAGTCTTTAAATTGATCGTATATATCTACCATAGTTTATATTCTATCAAACAAATATTGTGTTTGCAAATTTGTAAAAGCTTTTAATATTTGTTTTTTGCTATATAATTGTTTTGCTATGCAAAAAATTGTTTTTTATTTTTTTATATTAAAAAAAGCATTTTTGCTTTTTTTGTATCCATTTATTCCTAAAAAAGAAGGTGTTTTTAATAAAATAAGATTAAATATAGAAAATTATCTTATTTTTCAACCTTCTAAATTAAGAGCGATTAAAATAGACAGAACTTTGCTTAAAAAATTTGAGGCAATAAGATTTATTACTTCTGATAGAAGACGTTTGTTTGCTTGGTATTTTGCACCACAAAGTGTTGATAAACCTGTTGTGTTACATTTGCATGGTCAAGCAGAATCAATTTTGTCACATCAAGATGTTGCTAAATTTTGTTTAGAAAAAGGATATGGCTTATTTATGCTTTCATATAGAGGTCATTACAAAAGTTCCGGTAAAGCATCAGAAGCTGGACTTAGAATTGATGTTCAAACTGCTATTGATAAATTAAAAGAATTAGGAATTGATTCAAAACGATTAGTTTTGTGGGGACATTCTTTAGGTACTGTTTTTGCGTTATATGGTGCTATTGATAATGAAGTTGCCGGAGTTATTTTGCAATCTCCAATTAAAGAAATTAAATCTTCTGCGATTAATGTAAATGATTTCTTTTTGAGAAGAATACATTTGAAAATGTTTTCAATTTTTACTGCAAAAATCATTGAAAATATGAAATTTATTTCCAAATTAAATAATATTGAAAGTATAGCAAAAGTGAATGTTCCAGTTCTTTTGTTACATTCAAAATCTGATGTTATCGCACCTTGTGTAAATTCTGAAGCGTTGCACGAAGTAAATCCAAATTCGATTTTAAATATTTCAAAAACAGGTTCTCATTGGGGAATTTCTTGGTGCGATGAGTTCGTTTTTGAATTTATAGAATCTTTGAAGTATAATTAACTGGTATTTATGTATTAAAGGAGCAAAATTTTGAAACAAAGAATTGTATCAGGTATGAGACCTACTGGTAAGTTACATTTTGGACATTACCTTGGAGTTATTCAAAATTGGGTAAATCTTCAAGATGATTATGATTGCAATTTCTTTGTTGCAGATTGGCATGCTTTAACTACAAAATATGATAGTACAGAAGAATTAAGACAAAATGTTCTTGATGTAGCTATGGATTGGCTTGCTTGCGGTATTGATCCTAATAAATCAACTATTTATGTTCAATCTTTAGTTCCAGAAATCGCTGAATTAAATATTTATTTAGCGATGTGTACTCCTCAAAATTGGGTAGAGCGTGACCCAACCTTGAAAGATATGGTTAAGATTTTGGATAAAAAAGAAGCTACAAATTCACAAATTAGTTATGGCTTGCTTGGATATCCTGTATTGATGAGTGCAGATATTATGATGTTGAATGCTCAGGTTGTTCCTGTTGGTATTGACCAAGTTGCACATATTGAAATTACAAGAGATATTGCAAGACGTTTTAATAATATTTATGGAAAACAATATTTTAATGAACCACAACCAAAACTTACTCAAGTTCCTTTATTCTGTGGGCTTGATGGTAATAAAATGGGTAAATCAAATAATAATGACATTAAAATTTCAGATGATGAAAAAACAACTGAAAAGAAATTGATGCGTGCTATAACAGATAGAACACGTATTAAAAAAGACGATTTGGGTCATCCTGAATTGTGTGAAGTTGTTTATAAATATTGGGAAATTTTTGGTGACGAAGCATCTGTTTCAACAGTAAATTGCGAATGTAAAGCTGGACAACGTGGTTGTGCTGATTGCAAAAGAGCTTTGGCAAAAATTATTAATGAAAAATTTGCACCAATTAGAGAAAAAAGACGTTATTATGAAGAACATATCTCAGAAGTAGAAGATATTTTAAGAGAAGGTTCTAATAAGGCAAGAGAAGAAGCTAAAAAAGTTTTGGCTGATGTAAGAGAATTGGTTAGAATGTACTAATAAAAAAAGTCTTGCCAAATTTTCTTTGACAAGACCGCATCAGTAAAAGAGACATCTATAACAGTTTAGATTATGTTTTTTTAAAGTCAAATTTTTACTTTTAAATATTTTGTCTGTATAATGTTTTTATGAAAAAGATTATTTGTTTAATAGCTTTGATTATGTTTTTGTTTTCGTCTTTTGCAGTAGCGAAAGATGAAAAAGTTTCTGCTGAAAAAACAACTGATAAAGTGAAAGTAGAAAAAACTAAGACTGTTAAACCAAAAGCAGAAAAGAAAACTGCAGATAAGGTTAAAATTGATAAAACCAAAACAGAAAAAGTGAAAGTAGAAAAAACAAAACCTGTTAAACAAAAAGTAGAAAAAGAAAAGATTGTTAAACCTAAAACAGAAAAAACAAAAGTTGAAAAGGTAAAAGCTCCAAAAATAAAATCTGAAAAGCCAGTTAAAGAAAAAACTGAAAATAAAAATGTTAAAAAGAATAGCGTTAAAAAGACTAAAACATCTTTTTATTCAAGAAAATTTAAAGAATATCTTTTGCCAGATTTGAAATCAAAAAATGTTGAAGAAGCTGATGTTACTGCTTCAAGAGATATTATTTTTTATTATAGTAATAATGAAATAGATAAATCTTTTGAAATGATTACTAAAGTTCCTGAAAATGAAAGAACTGAACAAGATTGGCTTTTACTAGGAAATATTTTGCAAGATAAAGGTAAATCGTCTGATGCGAGTTTTATGTATTCTCGTGCAATCCTTGTAAATCCTTGTTACTACAAGGCTTATTATAACCTTGCAAATATATATTTAGAAGAAGAACGTTTTAATATGGCTATTCAAAATTATCGTAAAGCCAATAAATATAATAATCAATTTTCTTATGGGTATTACAATTTAGGTTGTGCATATTTAAAAATTGGTGATTTAAAAAAAGCAAAAATTGCGTTTTTGAAAGCGATTTCTTTAAAGAATACTGAACCAGATTTTCATTATAATTTGGCATATACGTATAAGCAGTTAGGAAATGAAAAATTAGCAAAGCAGTATATTGGCTTTTATAATAAATTAATTAATGAAGAAGATTAATTGTTGCCTTCTAAAACTTTGTATAAAGTATTTGCTTCTTGAATACTAACGTTTCCTGTTGGAATAGTAAGAACTTCAACTTCGATTGGGTTTCTTGTACTTTCAATTTTGATTATATCGCCAACTTTAAGCGTTTTTGCAGGTTTTGCTTGCGTGCCGTTTACAAAAACTCTGCCTTTTTCTGATACTTCGTTTGCGACAGTTCTACGTTTTATTAATCTTGAAACTTTTAGAAATTTATCTAATCTCAATTATTCGCCTTCTTTACTTTTATATTCTTATATACTATAATTATATCAACAAAATTTTTTTAAGGAAATTTAATGGACGACCTTGGTAGTATATTTTATAATTTATTAATTATAGCAATTTTATTATTTATAAATGGTTTTTTTGTAGCAGCCGAAATATCAATTATTGGAGCAAGAAAAACACGTATTAAGCAACTTACAGATGAAGGTAATTTTAATGCAAAATTAGCTCTTGAGCAGCTTCATGATATTGATAAATATATTGCAGCCGTTCAGCTTGGTATTACAATGGCGAGTATCGCTTTAGGTTGGGTTGG
>JAZLGV010000050.1:0-29667 GCA_045616505.1 Candidatus Gastranaerophilaceae bacterium
ATCTAGGTTGAATATTGTATGAAGAGCTTTTATAGCTTCATCTGAATCTTTCTTTTCTACAAGACAGCTGATTTTGATTTCGCTTGTAGATATCATTTTAATATTAACACCCATTTTTGCAATAGTTTCAAACATTGTTGCCGCAATACCAGGTCTATCAACCATACCTGCTCCTACGATAGAAACTTTTGCGATGTTTTCATCAATATGGATAGCACCAGCAGACAAATCTTCTCTGATGCTTTCTAATATTTGTGTAGTTCTTGTTAAATCAGCTTTGTCAATTGTGAAAGCAATATCGTTAGTGTTGTTTCCAGTTCTTGCGTAAGACTGAATAATCATATCTACGGAAATATTTTCTTTTGCAAGTGTTCCAAATAGTTTTGCTGCATTACCTGGAACATCTGGAATATCGCAAAATACTATTCTAACTTGAGATAAATCTGATGCAACTCCTGTGACTGGTTGGCTAAGTTCTATTTCCATATTTTCAACTCCTGTTATTAAAGTTCCTTTGTTGTCAAGTTTGAAAGTTGAACGTACTCTTATTGGAATTTTGCTTAAATCAGCCGTTTCAACTGCTCTTGGGTGCAATACGTTTGCTCCAACTCTTGCAAGTTCAAGCATTTCTCCGTATGATACTTGTTTTAGTCTTGTTGCGCAAGGTACAATTCTTGGGTCTGTAGTATAAACACCTTCAACATCTGTATAGATATCGCATCTTTTTGCTCTTAATGCAGCAGCAAGTGCGACTGCTGAAGTGTCTGAACCGCCACGTCCAAGAGTTGTGATTTCACCATTTTCTGTAACACCTTGGAAACCTGCAACAACAATGATTTTTCCTTCGTCAAGGTGTTTTCTTAATTTGTCTGTTTTTATATCTATAATTCTTGCTTTTTGGTGAACATTTTCTGTTATAATTCCTATTTGCATAGCGTTCATACTGATTGCTTGATATCCTTTTTCTTGGATAGCCATACTTAATAGTGCAATAGAAACTCCTTCACCTGTTGAAAGCAACATATCCATTTCTCTTGCAGATGGTTTTTTAGAAATTTCTTTTGCCATTTTTACAAGATAATCTGTTGTGTGTCCCATAGCAGATACAACTACAACTACGTCGTTTCCAAGTTCTTTTTCTTTTATAACAGCGTCAGCTACTGATTTTATTTTTGTAGTATCTGCAACAGATGTTCCACCAAATTTTTGTACGATTATGTCGCTCATATCTTTTTTAAATTTGTTAAATTTACCTTTCCCTATGATTGAAATTTGTTTCTATATCCCTTTTTTCTTCTATATATTTGAATTTATCGGGGTATTCTTTTTCAAACTTTTCGGCTATTTGAATTGCCTTTTCCCTATTATAATCAGAACTTTTTTCTTTGGCAAGTATATAATTTACATAAAAGCAAAGGTTTAATGCTTCAATGTTACTGTTGTCGTATTTGAGAGCTGTTTGTACTTTTTTTAATGCATTTTCATATTCTTTTTGTTCTGTTAAGAATTGTGCAAAATCGATGTAATTTTGTGGGTTTTCTTTTTCGTATTCAATAGATTTTTTGTAATATTCAGTAGCTTTTTCGATGTTTGATTTTTTGTAATAAGCATATCCAAGTTTTGCATAAACTTGTTTTATTTTTGATGTCATTTTAAGTGTTTTTTCAAAGAAACTTATGGCATTATCTATGTCGCCTGAATTTAGGTAAACTTCTCCTAGTCTAAATATTGTACTTGCATTAGAAGGGTTTAAGGTTAGCAAAGTGAAATATAATTCTCTTGCTTTGTCATAGTTTTCTAGTTTTAAGTATGCATAAGCAAGATAATTTAGTGCTAATTGAGAACTTTTATCTATTTTTAAGGCTTCATTTTGTTTTTCTATTGAGTCTTCAAATCTTTTGAAATGTTGTAATGAAATTCCCCAAGAAATATAGAAAAAACAGTTTACTGTACAATTTTCTTTACCTTTAGAGTAGTATTTCATACAATTTTCTTCATCATCAAGGTTCATATAGCTTTCTGCAACAAGCATGTATGTTTCTATTTTGTGTTTGAATATTTCAAGAGATTTTTCTGCACATTTAATACATTTTTTATATTCTTTTTCTCTAAAGTATGAATAAGCAAGATAGTACCAAGCTTCGTTATGGTTTGGCATAGATGTTGTAATAAATTTGAATTTTTCTATTGCTTTTTTAGGTTCGTCAAGTTCTAAATCAATAAGTCCGAGAAAATATACTGCTTTAAAATTTGGAGCTTGTAATACGCAAGCTTTTTGTAGTTTTTCTTTTGCTTTTTCAAATTGTTTTTGTCTTAAAAGTGATAACCCCCAATTTATTGCAATATTTGCATTATTTGGGTCAAGTTTTGTAGCGTGTGAATAATTTTTTTCTGCTTTTTTGTAGTCATTTTTTTCTGTATAAATATTTGCAAGAAAACAAAATGCTTTAGAGCTGTTGTTGTCAATTCTGATTGCTTTAAAGAAACAGTCTTGTGCGTTATCAAATTCTCTTGTTTTTGTGTAAATAATTCCGAGTTGAATGTATGCTTCAGGGTTTTTGTGTCCCATCAAAGTTGCAGATAAAAGTTTTTCTTTTGCTTTTTCGAGATTTCCTTCTTGCTCATCGTGTATTGCCCAATTCACATAGGCAATAGAAGGTAGGGCAGGAGTTTTTGACAATTCTTCGTATGTGTCAATATCTTTGTCATATTTTTTTATATCTGATAGAAGTTTTTTTATGTATTTAGAATGCAATCTACAACCTCTCTAAATGCTCCATTGCCACCTGCGGCTTCTGTGATTTGGATATCTTTTATTTCTTTTATTTTGTTTACGGCATGAGGAACTGTTATTTTATTTTTTGCAAATTCAAGACATTCTAAATCGTTTACATCATCACCGATATAAATATATTCATCTTGCGACAAATTGTATTCTTTTATTATGTTTTTTAAAACGTCTATTTTTTTTCTTATGTCTTGATAAGAATTTTCAAGTTTAAATCTATCTTTTAACATATCTATTATTGGATTTTTGTCACCTGATATATAGATGATATTTCTGTTTGTTTTTCTTAAAAGTGCGACTGCCATAATATCTTTGTAGCTTATTCTTTTTGACATTTCTAAGGAGTCTGAAATAAAGACGAAATTATCTGTCATAATTCCGTCAAAATCTGAAATGATATATTTAATTTTTTCTTTATTTTTTATGTTTAACATTTAGAGTGTACTCCAAATTAAAGATATTTTTTGTGTACGCTAAATTGATCTTCTTCTTTAGCTACGATTTCTTCTGTGTTTTCTAGTATTTCTTTTCCGTATAAAACTTGTATAGCATCATCAATTTCACTTTCGTCTGAAATTACTTTTGTTGTTTGGTCTTTGTATTCAGATGAAATTCCTAAATCTTTGATTAAGTTTACAGAATTTGGAGTTGCACCAATAAGGTAACATCTTCCGTTTATTTCGATTACGTGTAAATTTCTATTTTGTCCAAGTTGTGTTGTAGATATAACTATTGCTCTGTTTAAGTCGTAATTTTTTGCTTGGTCTTTTGCAACTTTTGAACCTACAATATTAAGTTTTGAATAAATGATACCTGTTATGTAGATTAAGAAAACAACAAAACCAAGTGAGAAAATTATTGTAAAAAAGTTTGGTTCGTTTGCTGATTCTTGTTTAAGTGCAGATTGTAAATCTTCTGCAAGTGCAAAATTTGTTATAAATTGTGTTAAATATATCCCAATAGTGTAAAAAATCTTTTTCATTAGAAATAATCCTCAAAAACTATATACAATTAAAGTAAATGTCAGTATAATATATTCTAACATAAAAAAACACGAGGTATGAATTTGTTTAATTTAAATTTTCTTATATTTTCTTTTTTAATATCGGTTGTTGTTGTTGTTGTTGTTGTTGTTGTTGTTGTTGCGACAATTTACGTTTTGCGTACAAAGAAAAAGATTTCTGAGTTGAAAGAAAATGTTGTGAATTTAACAACTGCAATTAATGCGATAAGATATGGTAATTTGTCTGTTAAAACAACTACAGAAAGTCCATATTTTCAAGAATTAACTGATAGTATAAATAGAATGACAGAAACTTTTTCAGATAGAGAAAGAATGAAAATTGAAGCACAAACAGAACTTATGTTTCAAAATAAATTGATGAGATCTGTTGTGAACTCTCTTTCAGAAGGTTTGATTTTGGTTGATGAAAATTTTAACATTATGAGAGCAACTTCTAAGATAGAAAATTGGTTAGGAAAAGAAGAAAAAACTTTTATTGGCAGTTATTTGTTTGATTATATAATTCCAAAATCAAAGAAAAAATATAAAAAATATGATAGTGATGATGTAAAAATTAAAAATTCAAAGAAAAAATTTAAATTAACGATTGAAGATTTAAAAGTAATTGATGAAGAAATGTTTTATTTGTGTATTGTAAGAGATGTTACAATCGAAAAAGAATTTCAAAAAATGAAAGAAGATTTTATCGCAGCAATTACACATGACCTAAAAGTTCCTCTTCTTGCTCAATTAAATATTTTGAATTTTTTGATTGAGGGTAAATTTGGTGGTATTTCTGAAAAACAAAAAGAGGCAGTATCAGGTGTTGTTCAATCAACAGAAGGTTTGTTGGAATTAACGAGAAATATTTTAGATGGATTTAGAATAGATAAAGCAACTGCAATTAACGACTTTGAAAAAATTAAATTGTCAGATCTTATAAAACATGTAAACAACATGTTTACTCCTATTTTAGAAAAAGAAAATAGAATTTTAAAAATAGATGTTTCGCCTGACATATATGTAAATGTTGATGCGATGAATATACGAAGAGTTTTTGGTAATCTTATTCAAAATGCGATTTCTCATACCAAAAAAGGTGATGAAATTTTAGTTTCTTCTTACCTTACAAATGATTATGTTATTGTGTCTGTAAAAGATAAAGGTATTGGTATTGAAAACGAAAAAATGGATAAAATTTTTGAAAAATACTATACAACAAATAATAAATTTAGAAATTTAGGCACAGGTTTAGGACTTTATGTTGCAAAAGAAATTGTAAGAGCGCATGGCGGTGCAATTTTTGTTTCAAGTGAAGAGGAAGAAGGTACTGAATTTGGAGTGTATTTACCATTAGCAAAGTGAAATTTCTGATATAAGTTCTTTTAATTCTGATGTTATATCTGTTTTTTTTATGTTTTCTTTTACAAGATGTGCAAATTCTGCTTTTTTAAATTCTTTACCGTGAGATTTTAATAAGTTATCAAGAGTTTTTGTCATTGGATATTCAGTTGTAAGGTCATTGATTGTTACTGTGAAGAAATTTTTGAAGTGGTTATTGAGTGTTCTTTTGATTAAAAATTTAGAAAGTGTATCTTCAAATTCTCCGCATTTAAGTATATGAATTTTATCCTGCTTGCGTAGTTTTGGTTTTATTTCTTCGTAATTTTGTTTTGCATCGTTATCTAGCAATACAAAAATTGGAAGTTTTAAAATGTCTGCAAATTTATAAAAATATTTTACTACTTGGTTTTTTCCACCAGAAGAAATTAAAAGTATTCCGTTTTTTGCAAAATCGTAATTGTAGTTTTTTGCAAATTCCGGTAATAAAATTTCTTCGGTTATTCCTTCGGCTAAAATTATTTTTTTGAGAGGAAAAGTAAAACCTTTTTTTGAACATTCTTTTTTTATGTCTTTATTTTGGCAAAGAGCATTTAACCACATTAGGTTTTGTGGAATATCTTTTTCTTTTTCAAAAAGTTTTGTCGCAGCATTATAATTTATCTTGTTGTCCAACAATAAAAGAGTTTCTTTGTCTAAATTAAAAATACTTTTTTCGTATTCTAATAGTTTTTTATTTATAGAATAATCTGCTTTTATATTTATGTTTAAGGCTTCAAAAGAGTTATCAAAAATTTTGTTGATATATTCTACAAGTTTTGTAAAATCAATGTTTTCTATTTCGTTTTTTTTAAATTT
Source organism: Candidatus Gastranaerophilaceae bacterium (assembly GCA_045616505.1). Lineage (GTDB taxonomy): Bacteria > Cyanobacteriota > Vampirovibrionia > Gastranaerophilales > Gastranaerophilaceae > JAKSUT01. The sequence goes on from JAZLGV010000050.1 coordinate 5,991, forward strand.
TGGTTCTATTAAATTTGAGCTTAAAAGGTCTTTAAAAACTCTTAAATATTTTTCTTTTGTAGGTTTAAAGCGTGTAAGTCTATCAATTGAAATAATTATTTGAGAAATTGAAAGTGGTTTTATTTTTTCATTTTTTATCATTATTATTTGTAACCTGTCTTAACAAAATCAATTTGCACATGGCAATTTTTTTATTATTTTATCCTTTATTATTATATAAAGCAAGGATAAAATAATGTCAGTAATTCCAATTTCGGTAAATCAAAACACAAGAATAGTACCTTCTTATGTTACTGCTCCTCAAAAAGCAGTAATTCCAGATGCTTCACAAAGACGTATGCAAGCATCTTTTGGTGCTACTTCAAATGTTTCTTATTCGAATATTAGAACTCAAATGACACAAGAAGAAGTTGTTAAATATTCCGAGCTTGTTAAAAATTTGGATGCAAAAGAACGTACGAAATTGAATACTTTGCTTAAAACAGGTGTTTTGTTGAATAACAATTCAAATGATAAATCAACAACACTTGATAATTTGTACAAAATTATTTCTGAAGAAAGAGCTGACGGACTTACTTCAAAAGTTGTTTTGAGAGATACTGTAAATATCCTTGAAAATCCTTCTGTTATTACTCAAACATTTGGTGATATTCCAAAAATGTTTGTAGAGCAAATTTTACAAAATGCAAAACCGAATGAAAAAGCAAAAACTGACAAAATTACAAAAGATACAATAAATGTAAATGGCTCAAGTGCTTGTGTATCTGCAAGTATTGAGTATAATCTTGCAAAACAAACTCCAGCAGAATTTGCAAGATTTACAGCAGGTTTAACTTCTCCAAAATTGGCAGTAGAAAAAGTTATTGATTTATCTTGTTTGACTGATAATAAATTAGATTCATTGTCTTTGCTTGATACATTTAAAGTTCCTTATGAACTTATTGGACAAGATAAAGCAAAACTTACTCTTGCTCCTGATAAAAATGCTTATATAAGAGCTCAAATTCAAGATAAATTTAAAGATTCTTGGGAGCGTTCTTCAGTTGATGCTTTAATGCAATCAACATTTATGAATGTAGGTTCTCAACAAACTTATGATGCTTTGACTGATACTCGTGGTGGTGATATGAGCCCATCAGATAAAGGTTTGATTGAATATGAAAAAACTTTTACAGAGTCAATAGTTCAAAATAAAAATAAAACATCTCTTACTTTCCAAAATTTAGATGAAAATGCAAAATTAGTTAATTATACTCAAAGTTTTGACAAAACTATGAAAAACATAACAGACGCATTAGCAATTGGTGAAAATGTAATTGTTGGTTATGTGTTTATGGACAAAGATAAAAAAGTTGTAGGTGGACATGAAATCACTATTGTTGGAATAAAAACAAATAACAAAGGTGAAAAAGTGTTTATTTGCAACGATACTGATGATAACTATTCTGGTTTGATAGAAATAAAAGCTAAAACTTTATTGCCTTGCATTCATCATGCAGGTTTACCTCAAGAAGTTGTATCTGATGATGCATTAGCACAAGGATAGTTGAAGTTGTGTTTTGTTACAGGTTATCTCTTATGCGTATTGCATTTGAGAGTATTTTTGTTACAAAAAATTAAACATTAAAAAAATATATATTATTTTTGTATTTTTAGTATATTATAAAATATGGTTAGCACATTTGGGAGTTAGTTAAGTGAGTTTTAATATTTTTGAAAAATTGTTACCACCAAAAAACACGGTATTCTATGATATGTTTCAAGATTCTGCAAAGAATTGTCTTGATATAGCAACTTTGTTGAATGAAACTATGGAAAACGGTATCTCAGAAGATAGAATATTAAGAGCGAGAACTTATAAACATCGAGGTTCTACTTTGGAAAGAGAAACTATCGGATTATTAAATTCAACTTTTGTAACTCCTATTGATAGAGAAGATATACAACTTTTAGCAGCAATGTTGAATAAAATCACTAAAAAAATCTCTCAAGCATTATTGAATTTAAATGCATATAATTTAGTTAATTATACTGATGAATTGAGAGAACAGGCAAGTGCGATTTTGAAGGCAACAACAGAACTTCAAAGAAGTGTTGGCTTAATGAGAACATTGGCTAAAACATCAGATATTACTCATAGCAGAGATTTGATGAAAGAAATTGAAACTTTGGGTGATGATATTCACTATAGAGCGACAGCAAAATTGTTCTCAGGTGAATTTGAAGCTTTGGAAGTTATCAAATTAAGAGATATTTATAAATTATTAGAAAGCGCTATGGACAAATGTAATAGTGTTTCTGATGTGATTTTGAACATAGCATTAAAGAATAGTTAGAAAAATATGACAGTAGCAATAACAGTATTAATATTAGTAATTATAATAGCATATGTATTTGAATATATAAATGGCTTCCATGATTCGGCAAATGCTATTTCAACTGTTATATCTACAAAAGCATTAAGCCCAAGATATGCTATTTTGTATGCTGCGTGTTTAGATTTTACAGGTGCATTTTTCGGTACTCACGTTGCACATACAATTGGTGTGGGGTTAGTTTCTGGTGAATGTATAACACAATTAGTTATTTTGTCAGCATTGTTAGGCGCTGTTGTATGGAATATTTTAACTTGGCTTTGGGGTTTACCTTCAAGTTCTTCTCACGCATTGATTGGTGGTTTGTTAGGTGCTGCAATGTCAAGAGCTATGGTTCATTTGCAAGGTCAATATGAATTAATTTTTAGATTTCCTTCTTGCAGAGTTGAACACCCTGCGGTTGATATAATTAACTTACACAATGTATTGGATAAGGTGTTATTGCCAATGATATGTTCTCCGATATTAGGCTTTTGTGTAGGTTTTTTGGTTATATTGGTATTATTGAAAATATTTTATAGAGTGCGTCCTGAAGCTTTAAACAGAGTATTTAGAAAAATGCAATTGGTTTCTTCAGGTTTCTTGGCATTCAGCCACGGTTCAAATGATGCTCAAAAAACAATGGGGATTATTACATTGTCATTAATGACATTTGGCGTTATAAAAGATACTACATTCCATATTCCAACTTGGGTAATTTGTACTTGTGCGATGATGTTATCATTAGGTACAATGACAGGTGGTTGGAAAATCATTAGAACAATGAGTTCAAAAGTTATTAAAATGAAACCAATTCACGGTTTTTCTGTTGAAATAGCTTCAGCAAGTATAATTTTGACAGCTTCTCATTTTGGTTTCCCTGTAAGTACAACTCATATTATTTCAACTGCAATTGTAGGTGTTGGAAGTATGGTAAAAGCTTCTGCTGTAAAATGGGGTATTGTTAAAAATATCGTAACTGCATGGGTTTGCACAATTCCTGTTTGTATGGGGTTATCTGCAGTGATTTATAAATGTTTATCAATGACAATTTTAGGCGCTGATGGTGGCTAAAATTTTTAATTGTTTATTTAAATTTTTTTGATATTATAATTTAGCGATTAGTATGTAGGTATATTTAAAATATAGGAGTGTATATTATGTCTGAAGTTAGAGCAAGTCATATTTTAGTAAAATCAGAAGATGAAGCAAAAAGTTTAAGAGAAGAAATTCTTTCTGGTGCTGCATTTGAAGATGTAGCAGCAAGAGAATCTTTATGCCCATCAGGCGCAAGAGGTGGCGATTTAGGTAACTTCGGAAAAGGTGTAATGGTTAAAGAATTTGAAGATGCTGCTTTTTCTTTAAAAGTTGGTGAAGTTTCTCAACCAGTACAAACTCAATTTGGATGGCATTTAATTGTTGTAACAGAAAAGAACGATTAGTTTTATGAATGACATAATTGTAAAAACAAGAAAATTTTTGAAAGATAATAATTTTGATTATTTGCTTGTGAATTCTACAAATGAATATTTAGCAGAATATAGTGATTTGAAAGAAAATTCACGATATATTTTGACGGGTTTTTCTGGCTCTTGCGGAGATGCCTTGTTGACAGAAAAAGATTTGTATTTGTTTGTAGATGGTCGTTATCATCAGCAGGCTGACAATGAAACAAATCCTGATATTGTTTCTGTTGAAAAATTAAAAATAGGTGATACTTTTTTAGGTTCTTTAGTTGGAAAAATATCAGAAAATTCAACAATTGCAATTGTTTCTAAAAAAGTTTCAGTTAGCTTTTTTGAAGAATTTAAGAAATTAGTTTCAAAAAAGAATGTGAAAATTTGTCTTTTAGATAATGACCCTATTTGCGATATTACAGTCGCACCAAAATCTGATAAAACACACGAAAAGGTTTATCATGATATTTCTGGGGCATCGACAGAAGAAAAAATAGCAAGTTTAAAAGCTTATTTAGAAAACAATGAAGCTCTATTAATTTCAGATTTAGAAGAAATATCTTATGTGTTGAATAAAAGAGATTTTTCAGTTCCTTATTCTTCAAAGATTAGATATGGCAAACTTCTTGTTGCATCATCAAGTTATGAATTTTTTGATGATGAAGTTACAATTCCTGATAATATAGAACATATTTTTATGGATAAAAATAGCACAAATTTATATACTTATAATAAGTTTTCTGATAAAGCAAGAGAGTTGAGAATAAATCCAATAAAAGAATTGAAATCAATTAAAACAAGTTTTGAATTAGCACATTACAAAAGTTGTTTTAAAAAAACAGATGATACATTATATGAAATAAGAGAATTTATTGAAAATAATGATAATCTTTCTGAAGCAGATATTGCAAACAAATTAGAAGAATTGTTTAAGAAAAATGGCGCGCTTTCTTTGAGTTTTAAATCGATTGTTGCAATAGATAAAAATTCAGCATTAGCTCATTATTCAAAAAGTTCACCAAATGAAATTTTGAAAGATGGTTCTTTAGTTTTAATTGATTGTGGTGCATATTATGACGGTGGTTATGCGACAGATGCCACAAGAGTTTTTGTAAAAGGAAATCCAACTGCACTTCAAAAAGAAGTTTATACTATTGTTTTGAAAGGATTTTTGAAAGCAATAAATTATAAAATAAAAGAAAATGCAACAGGGTATATGATAGATGCTGCAGCAAGAAAAGTTTTGAACGCAGATAAACGTGATGGTTTTGAATTTTCTCATTCATTAGGTCACGGTATAGGAATTAGTGTTCATGAAAATCCGCCAAGTTTGTCACCTTCAAAATTGGCAAAAAGCCCATTAGTACCAAATATGTGTTTTACAATTGAACCAGGGCTTTATAATCCAAATTATTTTGGTGTGAGATTAGAAAATTCTTGTTATTTAGATAAAAGTATGACAATAAAATCTTTTTCTGATATGTGTTTTGAAGAAAAATTGATTAATTTTGATATGCTTACATCAACAGAAAAACGACAATTAAAAGCTTTTAAGGTTTTATAAATGACTCAGATAGAAATTACAAGTTTATCGAACGAATTGATAAAAGAAACTGTAAAATTGCAACAAAAAAAATATCGTGTGCAAACAGGTAAATTTTTGTTGGAAGGCAGAAAATGTGTTGAAGAAGCATTGTTGTCTGGGATAAAACTTGAGAGTCTTTTTATTGATAAAAATTCTGATTTAGTTGAAGTTTTTAAAGATGTTTGCGATATCGTTTTGACAGGGGAGCCAGTTCTAAAAAAAATTTCTACAACAGAGTCAGCACCTGAAATTGTAGCAGTCGGTTTTCAAAAAGAAACAAAAATAGAAGATGTTGTAAATGCTAAAAAAGTTTTATTACTTGAAAATATTAAAGATGCAGGAAATTTAGGAACGATATTAAGAACATCAAAGGCTTTTGGTGTTGATGGTGTTATTTTGTTTGGTGATACGATAGATTTATATAATCCTAAATGCGTGCGTTCGGCAGTAGGAAATTTATGGAAACTACCTGTTTTATGCGTTAAAGATTTTGAGTTTTTGAAAAATCAATTTGCAGATTATGAAAGAGTTGCGACACTTCCTGTAGGTGAAAATGTTGTAAATTTAAAAGATTATAAAAATAAAGAAAGAGTCTTGTTGATGTTTGGTTCAGAAGCAGATGGGCTTTCAGAAGAGTTAAAATCTTTCGCTACAAAAAATGTTACGATAGAAATGGATGATGCGGTTGAATCATTGAATTTGGCAGTATCTGTGGCTGTTATTTTGTACCATCTAGTTTAGATGTAGTAATTTAAAAAATAAATATCCTCAATTTAGATGATGAATATAAATCTTAGCATGTTGTAATCTATGTATGTAATAGATTATGCAGTTTTTGTGTGCATTTTTCAAAAATTGCGTTGGACTATTCGGGAGAGGTAAAATTGAAAAAGTTTTCATTCAGGCTACAAACTGTGCTTGAACTAAGAGAAAAAACACTTGATGAAAAGCGTAAAAAAATGGCAGAAGTCGTTGCAGCTTTGAATGAAAGACTAGATTATCTCAAAAAATTGAAAACTAAATATAACGAAACTCAAAGTAGTTTGGAATATTTATATTCAGAAGGACATGAATTAAATATTCAAGAAGTTACAGGGTATAAAAATTATCTTGGTTCTTTGTCAAACGATATGGCTAACGAAAGTATGTTTATTCAAAAACTGAATGAGTTATTAAGATTGAAACAACTTGAAGTTACAGATGCTTTGAAGGACGTTAAGGTTTTAGAAAAATTAAAAGAAACACAAGAAAAGCGATTTTATGAAAATGTTGCTTATATGGAAGCAAAAGAAATTGATGATATCGCAACAACAAGATATAAAAGAGCTTGTGTGTAGAGAAAAAGAGGAAAGATGTTAGCAACTCCAATAATTGAAGTAAATAAAAATGTAAATTTGAATGTAGCAAAAACTACTCCAAATAATGCTGCTTCAACTATGTCAAATGATTTTGCAAATGTTTATGACACTGCAAAAGAATCATTAAGACAGGCTGATACATCAAATTCTGCAAAGAATACTGAAGTAAAGAAAACTTCTGAAAAAACAGAAAATAAAACAGTTGATAATACTGTAAATAACGAAAATAAAAATGTAGAGTATAAAAACGAAGTTGAAAATTCTTCTTCAAAAGTAGAACAAGATAATTCTCAAAATCAACCAAAAAATAATGATAATTCAGAACAAAATGCACAATCTGAAACAGAGATAGAAGTGGTTGATAATACAGAAGTTGAAGAATTAGAAGTTCCTGTTTTAGAAAATGTAGAAGATATAAATTTAAAAGAAATATTGTTAGCAGAAGCTAAAACAAATGAAGCAGAACAAATTAATTTAAAAGTTCAAGAAAGAAATACAGAAATCACTTCAATTGATGAAAAAGTAAAATTGAATAAAGTTTCAATGGAAAAAGTTGATATAGCATTAAATGAACAAACTAAAGAAATGTCAGAAAATAATTCTGCATTAAAATTAAGAGATGTTACTTCAACAACTGTAATTGAAAATTCAGCAGAAGTTGATACTGAAAATCTTGAAACTTTGAAAAATGTTGATAAAAATTTAATTCAAGAAAATGTTAAAAATACTGATGCAAAAACAGTAATGCCAAAAACTCAAGTAGTGGAAAAACAAGCAAATACAACTGTTGATGTTTCAGATATTGTTGAAGTTGAACCAAAAATAGAAACTGAAACAGAACAAAATCAAAAAATTAATGTGAAAGTTTCAGAAGATGTTAAATTGGATACTGCGGATGCTAAAAAGAATTCAAACGCAGTAGAAAATCTAACTCCAAAAACTTCTTTAACTCAAGAAAAAGCTGATGATTTAGATGTTGAAGTTACTAATGTTCAAAAAACAAGTTCAACAATTGCAAATTCAAAAAATGCAAATAATACAAATAATTCAGGTTCTGAAAATTACAATGAACAAGCTCAAAACCAAGCTCAAGGTCAAAATAAAGTAGAAGAACCAAGACATGAAAAAGTAAAATTTGCACAAAATTTGCAAGACCAAACTGCAAAATTAAATATTCAATATTCAGAGCCGGTTACAAATTTAAATGAACAAGTTGCAACAGTTTCAAATAATATTGAAACTCAAAATGCAGATAATGTTCAAATTCAATTTGATACAACAGCAAAACCTGTAATGAATACACAGCAAGTTAATCAAACTCAAGCAACACAACAATTCCAAATGCCAAAACAAATTTCAGATACTGAAATCTTATCTCAAGTAAATAAACAAATGGAAGGAAAACTTGTAGAAGATAAAGGTATAACAAAAATAAATATGGTTTTACGTCCCGAAAACTTGGGTAAATTACAACTTGAATTGATTAATTCAAAAGAAGGTTTAATTGCAAGCTTTACGGCTGAAAATAACGATGTGAAATTTATCTTGGAAAAACATTTGAGCAATTTGCGTGATACTTTGGCAGAACAAGGTGTAAATGTAAATAACATTAATGTAAAAGTTGCTGCAACTGAAAAACAAGATAATATGTTTCAGTTTGATGAACAAAATCCAAATAATGGACAAACAAATCAACAAAATCCAGAAGAAAAATCACAAAAGACAAAAAATGATAGTGAAATTTTAATGTCGGATGATTTTGATTATGAAGAAGAAATGGAACAAGAACAAATTGTTTCAAACATAATACAAGAAGAACGACTAGTGGGAAATAAATCGCCACTAGATATATACAAAGGGCAAGTGAATTTAGCAATCTAAGGAAATTCGGAGGAGAAAAATGTCAACAATTTCTGAACAAATATCAATGATGAAATCATATACAGAATATACTAAAGCTGGTGAAGAACATGTAACTGGTCTTGCATCAACTGAATTGACATCAACAGAATTTTTAGACTTGATGATGAAACAATATGAATACCAAGATCCAATGGAACCAATGGATAACTCAGATATGGTTTCTCAACAATGTCAATTCTCACAATTACAAACAACTCAAGAAATGAGTGAAAATATAGCATCAAGTAATGCAGTATCACAAGCCTTGTCTTTGGTAGGAAAAGGTGTTGTTCTTTCTAACCCTGATAATCCTACAGAATATATTTCAGGTATGGTAGATGCAGCATATATCGATGGTGCAAATTCTTGTATTACAGTAGATGGAAAAGATTATCCGCTAAAATACTTGCAATACGCATACGATGTGGATAAAACAACAGTTAATTAGTAAAACAAGAAAGTAAAACAAATTTAATAACTAGACATATAAATTAGGAGGAGAAAAATGTCACAAGCACTTTATACATCAATGAGTGGTATAAATACAGCTTCGCAACAAATTGAGGTAATCGCAAACAACGTAGCGAACATCAATACAACGGCTTTCAAAGCTTCATCAGTAAACTTTGCCGATGTATATTCAACTACAATATCTTATGGTTCAGTTGCATCAGGAAGAACAGGGGGTACAAACCCAATTCAAATCGGTGTAGGTGTAAAAACAAGTGCAATTACAAAAGACTTCTCAAATGGTTCTGCTGTATCAACAGGTAAATCAACAGATTTGATGATTCAAGGTAAAGGTTTCTTTACTGTAAAATCAGCAGATAACGAAATTTTCTATACAAGAGCAGGAGATTTTTCTTGGGATAACAAAGGTAACTTAGTAACTTCAGCTGGTTATAAAGTTATGGGTACTGATTCAATCTTTTCTACAAGTACATCTCCAAACCAACCAACAGTATATGTTCCATCTTCATTGATTTCAGTTGTAGGTGGTAACTCAAATATTGGTTCACGTAATGTTGCTGACTTGAACGGTTTAGATACAAACATCACATCAGGTTCATTTACAGTTGTTTTAAACAATACCGATGGTACAACAACTCCTGTTACAGTATCATTAACAGACGCAAACTTAGCTAGTGATGTTGATACTATGGTTGGTGTAATCAGTGGACAACTTTCAGCACAAGGTGTTACTTGCGAAGTTGGTTCAGGTGATACAGCTGGTCAAATCGTATTTAAAATCGGTGATCCTACAACTGTAAAAAGTTTGAGCTTTGGTGCATCAGGTGATACTTCAAACTTCATTACTGCAACTGATATCGGTAACTCAGTTTTAGATCCTGCTACAAGCACATATAAAACAAAAGTTTTGGATTATTCTTGTAGTATCACAGACGTAACTTCAGCTGCTGAAGCAACTTCTGTAAACAGTATTACAATCAACCAAGATGGTTCAATCCAATCTACATATCAAAATGGTGATACTTTATCTGTTCAATTAAAAGCAGATGGTCAAACTTATGAATTTGTTTATACAACAGCAGAAGGTGTTGCTATTTCTGGTGAATCTTTGTCAGTAAACCAAAACGTAGCAGTTCCTGCAAACTATGTAATACAAATGGCAACAGTTACAAACCAAGATGGTTTGCTATCAGTTGGTTCAAACCTTTTTGAAGCAGGTCCAAACTCAGGTACAATTACTTACACAGTAGGTAATAATATGGGTGCTGGTGCTATTTCATCAGGTTATTTGGAATCTTCTAACGTGGATTTATCAGAAGAATTATCAAATATGATTTTGGCACAACGTGCAGTTCAAGCAAATTCACGTGTGTTCACAACAACAAGTGATGTTCTTCAAACAATTACTCAAATGGGTAGATAATAAGTTTCTTTGACCTGTAAGGTAAAAACGGATTTTTACTAGCGTCATGTTTTTGCTCGGAGCATAAAAGAACATGACGCAGGCAGGGCAAATATTTTAAGGATTTTAATATTGTTAAGAAATGTTAAAAGGTATAAAAACTCTTGAACTCATGTCTGCTCATGGTTTTGGGGGGATTTTGAAAAACCAAAAATGGTATTGAAATCAAATATTTGTCTAAACATGAGAGATGAATTATAATTAATATACGTTCCGTTTGAAACGGATTCTTGTTGAGGTAAGAAAATATGGGTAATGTAAAAGAAAATCTCTTGCGGATACAAGAAGATATTGCACCTTATACAACAAATATTATCGCAGTTACAAAATACTTTGATGAGTCAAAATTGATTGAAGCTTACGAAGCAGGGATTAGAGATTTTGGAGAGTCAAGAATACCGGAAGCTATTGATAAGATTAATAGACTTCCTGAAAATATTCGCAAAAATTCAAAGTTTCATATGATTGGTCATTTGCAATCAAACAAAGTAAAAAAGGTTGTTGGTTTTTTTGATTATATTCATTCGGTTGATTCGGTGAAACTTGCCAAAGAAATCTCTGAAGAGGCGAAATCAAAAGGAATTGTGCAAAAGGTTTTTGTTCAAGTTAATAACGCAAATGAAGAACAAAAGTTCGGGTTTTCAAAAAGTGATATTTTTCAATCGTTTGGAGGATTGAAAAGCCTCGAAGGAATTGATATTCTAGGTATTATGAATATCGCACCTTTTGGTGTTAGTGAAGAGGTTTTAAAGAATCTGTTTTTAGACATCAGAAATTTGCGAGATGAACTAGAAAAGACTTATAACTGCGAATTGAAAGAACTTTCAATGGGTATGAGTTGTGATTACAAGCAAGCTGTTGAAGCAGGTGCGACAATGGTGAGAATAGGTAGAAAATTATTTCAGTAAGAAAAAAGTAAAATTAAAATTTGGAGGAAAGATAAGTGGCAGTTTCAGAAACAATCAAATCATTAGTAGGGTTTTTAACTTCAGGCTTTGATGGCAGAGATGAAGATGATTTATTTAAAGAATTAGCAGAAGAAGAAGGTGGAGAAATTGAATATGCTTCAGATCGTAATTTAGCATTAGCTCCAGCTTATTCATATAAACAAACAAACGATAGAAAAGAGAGGGCAGATTTGAAAGTTGTTTCACATCCAAATTATAAAGGTTATGAAGTTATGGTTGTAGAACCTCGTTCATTTGGTGAAGCTGGTCAAATTGTTCAAAATTTGAAAGATAGAAAAACTATTATTTTGAACCTTCATTTATTAGATAAAGAACAAGCTTTAAGAACAATTGATTTTGTTTGCGGTGCAGCACATGCATTATGTGGTAAACCTCAAAAAGTTGGTGATACAGTATTTGTATTCACTCCAAGCAATATCACATTGTCAGTTGATAACAATGAATCTTCAGACAACATCAAAGATTCATTCTGGAACTAGTTTTTTAAAAAAAGAGAGGATGGGTGAAACTCCCATAGTGATTTGATGATAGTTGTACTTTTTTCAAGGATGCCTTGGCATCCTTTTTGTTTGCCTTTTTAGATTAAATCATATTTGATTATAATTTTTGTTTGGGCTAGAATGTATAAAAGTCGGGTCGGAATTAAAAACCTTACCGACATGTAGAAAATAATTAAGGAGAAAAAAATGGTATCAAAGAACTTTTTGTTCACTTCAGAATCAGTAACTGAAGGACACCCTGATAAGGTGTGCGACCAAATATCTGATGCAATTTTGGATGAGTTTTTAACAAAAGATTCAAAATCAAGAGTAGCTGCAGAAACAACTGTAACAACAGGTATGGCTTTAGTATGTGGTGAAATCACTTCTAATTGTTATGTTGATATTCCAACTGTAGTAAGAAATACAATCGAAAATATCGGTTATACATCTGAACAAGGTGGTGGATTTGATTGCAAAACTTGTGCAGTTTTGACAAGTATTGATGAACAATCAACAGATATCGCAGGTGGTGTAAACAAAGCATTTGAAACACGTTCTGATAATGCAGACACATCAGCAGACGAAACTGAAAATATTGGTGCTGGTGACCAAGGTATTATGTTTGGTTATGCTTGTAACGAAACACCAGAATTAATGCCATTACCAATTAGTTTGGCGCATAAACTTTCTTATAGATTAACTGAAATCAGAAAACAAGGACTTGTAAGTTATCTTCGTCCAGACGGTAAATCACAAGTTACTGTTGAATATGTTGATGGAAAACCTTCAAGAATACATACAGTATTGATCTCAACTCAACATGCTCCAGAAATTGATTGTATTTCTGATAATTCAAAAGTTCAAGCAAGAATCAAAGAAGATTTGCAAAAATTAGTTATTGATGCAGTATTTGCAAATGAAGAATTGAAACCTGATGCTGATACAATCATTCTTATTAACCCATCAGGACGTTTTGTAATTGGCGGACCTCAAGGTGATTCAGGTTTGACAGGTAGAAAAATTATCGTTGATACTTATGGCGGTTATTCTCGTCATGGTGGCGGTGCTTTTTCAGGAAAAGATCCGACAAAAGTTGACCGTTCAGCAGCTTATGCATCTCGTTACGTTGCAAAAAATATCGTAGCTGCAGGTTTGGCTGAAAAATGTGAAATCGAACTTGCTTATGCTATCGGTGTTGCAGAACCTATTTCAATCCTTGTTGATACTTTTGGAACAGGTAAATGTGACGATGATAAATTATGCGAATTGGTTAAGAAAAACTTTGACCTAAGACCAGCTGCAATTATTAACAAATTTGATTTAAGAAACTTACCTGCTAAAAATGGTGGTAAATTCTATCAAAAACTTGCTGCTTATGGTCACATGGGTAGAACTGATTTTGATGTTCCTTGGGAACACACAGACAAAGCTGCAGATTTAAAATCTCAATTTGAATCTTGTGTTTGTTGTAAATAGTCAGTTTATTTAACGAATTAAAAGGCGATTTTGAAAATATTTCAAAATCGCCTTTTTTCTTTTATATGTTATAATTATAAAGGAATTAAGGTATAGGTGTTAGATGATAAATATTTTTGCAGTTTTTCTTGGAGGCGGTTTAGGTTGTGTTTTTAGATACATTGTTGCGTTGTGTTCAAAATTTTTATTAAATAACTTTTTTGCAAATCCGTCTGAAAATATTGTTCAAAATACTGTTTCAATTCTTTTGAAAACTGTGTTGGCAACTTTTGTTGTAAATGTTGTAGGTAGTTTTATTATCGGATTTGTTTTTGGTATGTATTTGAAAAGACCTTTTTCAAACAGTGTAAAATTAGCTCTTACAACAGGGTTTTGTGGTGGGCTGACTACGTTTAGTACGTTTTCTTATGAAAGTTATGAATTGTTGAAAAATGGTAGTTATATTTTAGGTATTTCATATATCGTTTTAAGTTTTGTCGTTTGTATTATTTTTGCAGGTTTAGGAGTTTACGTAGCAGAGCATGTCTAAGTATAAGAAAAGAATTTTATTTGTAGGAATGCCAGATATGGCTTATGTTTGTTTAGATGCTTTTTTGGCTGAACATATAAATATTGTCGGGGTTGTTGGTCCTAAAAAAAATCATGCTACATATCTTCCTTTTAAAAATTTTGTTCTTTCAAGAGGTCAAAATTTTATCGAATATGATAAATTAACTGATGAAAGTTTTATAAAACAGATAAAAGATTTAAATGTAGATTTGGCGGTTGTTTGTTCTTTCAACTATAAAATTCCAAAAGTGTTTTTAGATGCGGTAAAAGATGGTTTTGTAAATACACATCCTTCTTTGCTTCCAAAATATAGAGGTCCAAATCCTTATTCTGCGGTTATTTTGAATGGAGAAACAGAATCTGGTATGACTTTACACTTTATGGATGAAAATTTTGATACCGGAGATATTGTGGCACAAAAAACAATGCAATTATTTCCAAAAGATACAATGGGAACATTGTTTAATAAGTTCAATATCATGGCTGCAGATATGCATATAGAACTTTTTAAAAAGTATGAAAAAGCTCCGTTAAAGGGAAAACCACAAGAAAGTGGTGATTTTCCAGTTGCGTCCATTTTTCAAGAGGAAGAATTATACGTCGATTTTAGTAAATCAGCAATTGAAATTGATAGATTAGTAAGGTCTTTAAATCCTTTTTTACTTGCAAGATGTTGGTTTAAGGCGAATTTGATAAAAGTTTTGTCTGTTGAAATTTATGAAGCATCTTCAGAATTTGATGCAGAGTATGGTGAAATTGTACAAATTACTGATGAAAAAGTTTTGGTAAAAGTAAAAGATGGATTAATAGCAATTACATCAATGCAATTTGGTTCATTTTTTGCTGGTTCATCAAAAGATTTTATAGATATCGTAAATCCAAAAGTCGGAGATAAATTTTATTAATATGGAAAATTTGAATTTTATTACAGCAGGTATGCCTTTAAAAACAGAGCCAAAGGAATATGCCAGAGCTTTTGAAGTTTTAAGTGATATGGGGCTTGATGGTTTAGAATTAGAATTTGTCAGAGGAGTTAGAATGTCTGATAAATCAAAATCTGTTGTGAGTGCAAATTCAAAAGATTTTATGGTTACTGCTCATGGTCCTTATTATATAAATCTAAATTCACAAGAAGAAGAAAAAGTTGAAGCAAGTATAAAAAGAATTGTTGATACTGCGATAATGGGGCAAAATGTCGGTGCGTATAGTATAACTTATCACGCTGCTTTTTATATGGGTGAAGATAAAGATGTTGTTTATAAAAAAGTTGTGGAAAGAACTCAAAAAATAATTTCTCAGTTGGAAAAAGCAGGTATTGATATTTGGGTAAGACCAGAAACAACAGGAAAAGGGACTCAATGGGGCGACATTGATGAGATTGTAAAATTGTCAAAAGAGTTTAAACAAGTTTTGCCATGTGTTGATTTTGCACATATCCATGCGAGAAGTGGCGGAGAGTTTAATACTTATGATGATTTTTGTAATATCTTAGAAAAAGTTGCTTCAATCGGCGATTATGCTATTTCAAATTTCCATGGGCATATTGCAGGTATTGCATATTCTGAAAAAGGCGAAAAAAATCATTTGCCTTTAATTGAATCTGATATGAATTACAAAGATTTATTGAAGGCATTCAAAAAGTTCAATGTTAAAGGTGCTTTAGTTTGTGAAAGTCCAAACATTGAAGATGATTGCAAATTGCTTAAAGATTATTATTTAAGTCTTTAAGGTTTGAATGTTATATTGAAATGATTTTTTTGAGCAAAATTATTAGCAAGTTTTGAAAATGCTTCATCAAAACTTTTTTCGCAAGTTGCAATAAATTTTCCTACTCCAAGTGAAACTGATGCGTTTGCATTTGAAAGTTTAATGTTATTTTTATTTGTTTTATTGCAAAATTCTGCGCAATCCAGAACAAAAGTTTTGAGTTGTTTAGGAGAAGTGCTTGTTATAGTTGCAGTTCCTCTAAAATTTGGTTGGTTTGCCATTGTGTTGTTTGAAAAACTTTGTACTGAATTAATCATATTTCCTCCAAGCCTAATACTTTTTATATTTATTTTAAATGCGTGAATATTCAAAATTGTCAATTTTAACAATATTTTTACAAAATTTAAAGTTTGAGTTATGATTTTTTGTGTAATAAGGAGAGTGAAAAATGTTAGAGAATTGTAATCAATCGTATTTAACAGGAAAATTGGCTTGGGAAAATAATTATCCTTTGAGATATTACGAAATGGATTCTCAGATGATTTTGAAACCTTCTTCATTGTTAAATTTTTTGCAAGATATGGCAACTTTGAATGCTGAAATGTTAGGTTTTGGTTATTCTTTTACTTCAGAAAGAAATTTAGGTTGGTTTTTAATAAAATATCACATGGAATTTGATGAATATCCTGCAAATCTTGATGAAATTACAATTATCACAGAAGCAAGAGGTGCTTCAAAACTTTTTGCTCTTCGTGATTTTGAATTGTGGACTGTTGATAAGAAAAAACGTTTAGGTAGAATTACAAGTAATTGGTTTATTTTAGATTTAGAATCAAAAACTATTAAACCTCCTTTGAGTTTGATAGGTAATATGAATGCTGTTGAAAAACGTGAAAATGATTTGAGTTTTGCTAAAATTAAATTGCCTGACGTTTTTGATTTTGAACACGAATTTGAAATCAGATATGATGATATTGATGTAAATCAGCACGTTAATAATTCAAATTATATCGTTTGGGCATTTGAAGCATTACCTGCAGATTTTAGAAAAAACAATATTTTAAAAGAACTTGATATTGTTTATAAAAAAGAAGTGAAGTTTGGCAATAAAGTTTTGTCCAAAGTGAAAATAGAAAATGACATAACTTATCATTCTGTTGTTAATAAAGAAACAGGCGAAGAGTTATGCTTGCTAAAAGCTATTTGGAAAGCGTTATAAAATAGTTATTCTTTGAATTGGAGTTGATACATTTAGTTCAATATATTTGAACATATTTTGAACAATTCCTGCTGGGAAATAATAAACATTGTTGCAAGGTGTTATTTTTAACATTGAATTTTTTGCATCAATTTTTACAACGCTTGCAAGATATTGTTTTTGAGCGACAGAAAATAAGATATATCCGTTTTGGCTTTTTATTTCTTCTATCTTAAATCTGTTTGCGTTTACACTTGCTAGTGTAAGATAGAATAATTTTTGTGTATCAATTTTGAAAACTTTATTACAAATGTTGAAATCAATTTGTTGTGGTTGAATTTGTGCTTGAGTTGAAGTTGTTTCTGCGTTTGCGAAACATGGCATTGTGAAAAATAGTAATAATGTAATAAGAATTTTTTTCATTGTTTCCCTTTTACTCTTCAAACCAACTTTTTCCATAATTTATATCTACTTCTAACGGAACTAAAAGTGGTTGATTTAACTGCATTGCTTCTAAGGTTAATTTTTTAACCTCTTCTATTTCATTATTAACTACTTCTACAATTAATTCATCGTGCACTTGCATTATCATTTTGGATTGAAGATTATTTTCTTTGATTTTTTTATCAAATTCAATCATTGCCATTTTGATTAAATCAGCCGCTGTTCCTTGCAATGGTTGATTTATTGCTGCACGTTCAGCACCTTCTTTTATCATGTGATTAGGAGATGCTAAATCGTTTAGCAAATATCTTTTTCGTCCAAAAATTGTTTCTACATATCCGTATTCGTGTGCAAATTTTATTGTGTTTTGCATATATTCTCTAACTTTTGGATATGTTGCAAAATATCTTTCTATAAATTCTTCCGCTTCAAATGGTGCTATGCCTAAAGATTTTGCAAGACCATATTTGCTTTGACCATAAACAATTCCAAAGTTTACAGTTTTTGCTTTTCTTCGCATATCTTTTGTAACAGCTTCCAAAGGTACTCCAAAACATTTTGCTGCTGTTGTTGCGTGGACATCTTCTCCTGAACAAAAGGCTTCAATTAAATTGTCATCTCTTGAAACGTGTGCAAGTAAACGAAGTTCTATTTGAGAATAATCTGCTGATAGTAAATATCCATCTTTGTCCGCAGGGATGAATGCTCTTCTGATTTTGTTTCCGTCATCACTTCTTGCTGGAATATTTTGCAAATTAGGGTTTGAAGAAGACAATCTTCCAGTTGTTGTGATTGTTTGGTTGTAACTCGTGTGTATTCTATTATCTGTTTTGCTTAAAAGTTGTGGAAGTGAATCTGTGTATGTAGATTTTAGTTTAGAGTATTTTCTGTACTCAAGTAATAATCTGCAAATTTCGTGTTCTTCTGCTAAACTTTCTAAAACTTCTGCACTTGTAGAATATTTTGCTTTTCCTCTTTTTTTCTTTGATTGAATACCTAATTTTTCATATAAAATTTCTCCAACTTGTTTAGGAGAATTTATGTTGAATGGTACTTGTGATATTTCAAAAATTCTTGTTTCAAAATCTTTTAGTTTTTTATCAAAATCATTTGTAAGTGTGTTTAGATATTCGATATCAACGCTAACACCCAAATATTCCATATCAGCTAGTATGATTGCAAGTGGAAGTTCAATGTCGTATAGAAGTTTTAATTCTTTTTCGTCAAGTTCTTTTTTCCAGAATTGCATAAGTTTGTATGTTGCATACGCATCGTCACAGGCATAGGAAGTTGCTGAATCTATATCGACACATTCCATACTCATTTGGTTTTTACCTTTGCCTATAAGTTCTGTTATTTCTTGCATTAAGTGGTTCAAATGTTCAAGTGCTTGGTTTTTTAATCCGTGCTTTCTTGCAGGATCTTTTATGTAACTTGCAAGTATTGTATCAAATGCAACGCCTTGAATTGTGATTCCGTAATTTTTTAAAATGTTATAATCGAATTTTACGTTTTGAAATGCTTTTTTTATTTCTTTGTTTTCAAGAATTGGTTTTAGTTTTTCGATTACATAATCGGTTTCAAGTTGTTCTCCAACTTGGTGCATAACAGGAATGTAGTAAGATTGTATTTTATCCTCATCTTCAAATGCAAGAGAAATTCCTACAAGTTCTGCTTCTTGAATATTTACGTCTGTTGTTTCTGTATCTAATGAAAAGATTTTTTTAGTGTTTAATTTTTTGATTAGATTTTCAAGCTCTTTTTCTGTTACAACTTTATTTGCTTCAAATTCGTCATCTTTGTTTATTTGTGATTTGACTTCTTGTGAAAATAATCCGAGTTGAAGTTGTCCACCTTCTTGTGGTTGAGAGAAAATAGGGGCTTGAACTTCTTGTACTTCTTTTTGTTGTCCTTTTTTTTCTTTATCAAAAGAAGATAAAATACTATCAATATTTCTCAAGAAATTATAGAATTGCATTTTTTTCAAAAACTCAGTAACTTTTGAAATCTCTGGTAGAGTGATATGAGTACCATCAAAATCAAAGTCTATATCAACATCTCTGATGATAGTTGCTAGTTCTTGACTTAGTTTTCCGATTTCTTTTCCTTCGCAAATTTTTTGTTTTAATGCTTTTCCTTGAATTTCTTCGCAGTGTTCAAAAATGTTGTCCATAGTTCTGTATTCGGCAAGCAATTTTTGAGCAGTTTTTTCGCCAATACCTCTTATTCCAGGAATGTTGTCTGAAGTATCGCCTCTAAGTCCTTTGTAGTCAATAACTTGGTTTGGATAAACTCCTAGTTTTTCGTGAACTTTGTACCAATCGTATTTGATAAGTTCGCCTTTTGACGGAACTATGACTTTTACACTACCTTCTCTATCAATAAGTTGAAAAGAATCTTGGTCCCCTGTTAAAATTAGTGTGTTGTGTCCTAAATCACTTGCTTTTTTTGTGATTGTTCCAATAACATCATCTGCTTCAAAGCCTTCTTTTGTATAGATTGGAATGTCAAATGCTTGTAAACCTTCGACTATCAAACTGATTTGGCTTCTCAAAGTATCAGGCATTGATTCTCTGTTTGCTTTGTATAGTTCATATTTTTCGACTCTGAATGTCTGTCTTCCAACGTCAAAAGCTACTGCAATTGCATCAGGTTTAAGGTTTTCGTCTTTTAATAAATCAAAAATACATTTGAAAAAACCATATACAGCCCAAGTAGGTTGGTTGTCTGTTGTTTTCATTCCTGTTCTTTCGAGTGCGAAAAATTGTCTGAACGCAAGTGCGTGTCCGTCTATTAAAATTAATGTTTTTGAGTTACTCATGCTTTTGATTTTACTACAAATTTTTTGTCCTTACTATATTTTCTTGTTAAATGTTTGCGAGTGTTACAATTTTTTATTTGTTTAACTTTTATGTTAAACTAGTAGGCATGAAAGAAAAAATATTGGAATTTATTAATAGAGTTGGGAAGAAAAAGTTAGCAATTATTGCGATTTTTGTGATTTTTGTTTTAGTTCTTTTATGGGCATTTTTGGGTGCTGCAATCATTACGAAAAACTTTAACAGGCAACAACTTGAAGGTACTGAAAATAGACAATCTCTAGATATTTCTGATATTATTTTGACTGAAACTAAAGATAATGTGAAATATTGGGAAATTTATGCTGAAACAGGCGAATATAATAGCGATACTAAAGTTGCAAGTTTGAAAAATTTGGCAGGAAATTTTTATAGAGATAATGAAGTTTCTATGAGTTTTGTTTCTTCAAAGGGAACATACGATGAAGTAAAAAAACAAATTACAACCTACGAACATACTCGTATCGCAATAAAAGACGGTACAATTTTAAATTGTGATAAATTGGTTTGGTCAGGTTCTGATAAACCAATTGTTGCAGTAGGTCATATAAGAATTAATAGAGATAATAAATTGATTTCAACTGCAGAAAAAGCAGTAATAAGTGCTGATTATTCAAAGTTTAAAATTGTCGGTGCTACAAAAACACAATTGTTTGACTCAAAGGAGATTGAAAAGAAATGAAAAAGTTTTTAATAATAGGTTTAATAGCAGTTTTCGGATTTGCTCTTGCCGCAATTGCATCTGATTTGATAATTGAGTCAAAAACTCAATCGTATTCAGAAACTGATAATAAAATTAAAATGCAGGGTGATGTGCATGTTCAAATTGATGATGCCCATGTAGTAGGTGATAAAGCTGATGTTACAGTAGGTGCAAATAATAAATTGGATACTGCAACTTTTTATGATAAACCTTATGCTTTTCAAATAAAAGGTCAAAAGAAATCAGAAGTTAAAGCAAATATTTTGCGTGTATCACTTATAAATAAAATTGTAACAGCGGAAGGTAATGCACAGGCAACAGTTTTGGATGGTAAAAAACCTGTTGTTATTATCACTTCAGAAGTTCAAGAATATGATACAAATACAAATGTTATGATAGCTACTGGTACTGTTATTATGCGTTATAAAGAAATTGAAACTTTTTCAAATAAAGCAGTTATAAGAGTTAATAAAGGTGGCGAATTACAAAGATTAGATTTAATCGGAAATGCAAAAGTTAAACAAGATAAACAACATGTTTCTGCTGATCATTTAATTTATTCTCCTCCAACAGGTGAGTTGATTGCTATGGGAAATGTTTCATCAGATGCAACAATGGATGATGGTTCAAATTTGTTGTTAAAATCTTCTTATCAACAATATAATCAAAAATCTAATACTTTCTTAGGTAGTGGAAATGTTAAAATTTGGTTCAAAGATTATTATGCACAAGGTCCAAAAGTATCTTTCTATCCTGATAAAAAGACAAATAAACCAAACGAAATTTATTTCACAGGTCGTTCAAGTATTACGCAAGATATAAAAACAATTGAAGCAGATAAAATTAAGTTGATTTTACGTCCAAAAAATTTCTATGCTGATGGAAATGTTAAAACTACTATAAGGGACATCAATAATGCTAAAAACCCAGGTGAAGATGGTTTGTTTTAGAGGTTATGATGGATAAAAATTTACAAGAAGCTATTGATTATTTTAATAAAAAAGAGTGGGATAAGGCTATTGATGTTTTTTCAAAAATTTTAGAAAAACATGATAACCAACCTGAAGTTTATAATAATATGGCTCTTTGTTATTACAATTTGGGAAAAGATGATGAAGCTGAAAAGTTTTATTTGAAAGCTTTGGCGCTTGATTCAAAATTACCTCAAGTTTATATAAATTTGTGTGATTTATATTTCAAAAAAAGAGAACTTGCGCAAGCAGTAGATTTATTGCTTATGGGTGTTAGTGAAAATCCTGACAATCTTGTATTAAGACATTATTTAGCAAGAGTGTATATGGAAGACGCAAGATTAGATTTAGCAATAGATGAACTTGATAGAATTTTGGAAGAAGAACCAGAAAACTATGATGCTTATTATGATATGGCAAGAGTGTATTTTGAACTTGGAAATTATGATATAGCAATTGAAAATTTTGAAAATGTTTTAAATTATAAAGATGATAACGAGTGGGTTTATTATTATTTAGGCGAAGCTTATGAAGCAAACGATCAAATAGATAAAGCTATTTCTAGTTTTATGAGAGCGTTAACAGTAAATGATAAATTTTCTTTACCGTATAAAAAACTTGCTATTCTATTTTTGGCAAGAGGTGATAAAGAAGATGCTATTGAATATTTTGAAGATTATTTAAAATTCCCTATTCCAGAGGAAGAGGCAGAAAATATAAAAGTTACTTTGAATAGAATTAAAAAATAAGGATTAAAATGTCAAAAGATAAGTTTTGGATAGCTTTTTCATCAATCGAACAATTGGATTCTGTTTTTATCAAAAAACTTTTTAATCATTTTGGAGATATAGAACAAGCGTTTAATGCTTCAATGTCTGATTTGTCAAAAATAGAAGGCTTAACTGTTAAAAAAGCAGAAAAATTTTTAGAATTAAGAGATAAAACAAACCCAGATAAATGTTTGTCAGAAGTTACTTCAAGAGGACTTTCTTATCTAACTTATGATAGTGAAAATTATCCTTATATGTTAAAACAAATTTATGATTCACCAATGATTTTGTACGCAAAAGGTGATATTAAAAGATGTAATTTGGATAGAACATTGGCAGTTGTTGGTTCAAGAAGAGCTAGTACAGGCGCAAAAGAATCTTTAAAAAAGATAATGTCAGAATTTTTAAATACGGATATTTGCATTGTGTCAGGTTTAGCAGCAGGAATTGATACAACTGCTCATGAACTTGCTATTAAAAATGGTTTAACAACTATTGGTGTAATTGCAGGCGGTTTAGATTTTGTTTACCCAAATTTAAACAAAGAACTTTATAAAAAAATAGAAAATTCATATGGTGCTGTTATTTCAGAATATTATCCGACAATTGAACCTTTGCCTTTTAGATTTCCGCAACGAAATAGAATTGTAACAGGTTTATCTTACGGGACTTTGGTTGTTGAAGCTGCAATAAAAAGTGGGGCATTGATAAGCGCTAATTTAACATTGGAACAAGGTCGTGAATTGATGTGTATTCCTGGGTTAATTACAAATCCTAATACTGAAGGAATTTATAAATTATTGAAAAATGGTGCAACATTAACTACTTGTGCCGATGATATTTTGCAGGCTTTGAATTGGCAAATAAACACCGCAGAACAAATGAAATTAGATTTTTCAACATTTGATAAAGATGAAAAATCAATATTGAATACAATTGAAATTGAACCAAAATGTTTTGAA
>JAZLGV010000051.1:0-8876 GCA_045616505.1 Candidatus Gastranaerophilaceae bacterium
AAAAACACGTATTAAGCAACTTACAGATGAAGGTAATTTTAATGCAAAATTAGCTCTTGAGCAGCTTCATGATATTGATAAATATATTGCAGCCGTTCAGCTTGGTATTACAATGGCGAGTATCGCTTTAGGTTGGGTTGGTGAAAGTACAATTGCAAGAATGATTGAGCCTTGCTTTAATTTTCTATCTCATAACTCACAACTTGTTGTAACTCATTCTATTTCAACAACAATGGCTTATATTTTGATAACTATAATGCATGTAGTTTTAGGTGAAATGATACCGAAATCAATTACTTTGCAATTTCCAGAAAAAATTTCTTTGATGGTTGCATTTCCAATGAAGATTTTACTTGTAATATTTAATCCTGCAGTTGTGATTTTAAACGGTTTTGCAAATGTGATTTTGAAAATTTTGCATATCCCAATTTCTCAAACTTCTCATTTAGCTCATTCAATAGAAGAATTAAATATGCTAATCAACGCATCTTATAAAGATGGTGTTTTAAATGAAACAGAAAAAGATATGTTGCAAAATGTATTCAAGTTCTCAGATTTGACTGCAAAACAAGTTATGATTTCAAGAACAGATGCAGTTTGCATTCCTGTTGATATTTCTTATGATGAATTAATAAAGATTACAACAGAAGTTCAATATACAAGATATCCTGTTTATGATGAGGATTTAGACCATATCGTTGGTATTATTCACGCAAAAGATTTGTTTGCTATTTCAACAACAGAGCATAGTGCTTTTTCTGTTAATAAAATTTTGCGTCCAGCAATATTAGTTCCTGAAACAATAACTATGGATAATTTGGTTTTGGAATTTAAAAAACGCAAAGGTCAAATGGCTATTGTGGTTGATGAATTCGGTGGAACATCTGGTATTGTTACATTAGAAGATGTAATGGAAGAAATATTTGGCGAAGTTCAAGACGAATTTGATGAAGAAGAAGCTGATATAAAACAAGTTGCAGAAAATACATATTTAGTAAATGCAATTTTGAGAATGGATGAACTTGGCGAATTCTTTGAACAAGATTTGATTGAAGATGAAGATGTTGATACTATCGGTGGTTTAGTTGTTAAGTATCTTGGTCGTCTTGCTGTTGTTGGTGATGTTGTTCAAATTCAAAATATGGAATGTCATGTAAAAGAAATTGATGGCGCAAGAATTACAAAAATATTGATTATAAGAAAACCAGAAGTTGAAAGTGGTAAAGAAAAATTTGAAGAAAGTTTTTAATTTATTCTTCGCTAGGTAAGTATTTTTGCCAATCTTCTGACATGTCTTTTATAAAATTGTGTGCATCGATTACGTCATCAACTGTTATTGCAGGGTTTTTGTCTTGTATAACAAGTTCTAAATCTTTTTGTGATGTCGCTTTTTGGTCATTGTTTATACTTAAAAATGCTGTTCCAAATTCTTTGCCACAATTTTGACAAGTTAAATTTATTACTAAAAGATTTTTTTCTTCTCTAATAATTTCAACTGAATTTTTGTCAAAATCCGCTTTGCATTTTGAGCAACACATATTTTTTAGTAATGTCGTAAAGTCGTATTTCATAATTAAAAATTTTACCATGACAAAAATAACGTTTAAATATTTTTTAAATGTGGTACAAATTATTTGTAGCTATTTAGGAGTGTAATCATGGAAATTTTGAATTTATTTTTGTTTGGTTTTATTGTTTATGCTGCTTTAATTCTTATCCCTGGTGTTGTTGACGAGTTTAAAGCTCAACATCAATAATTCGTTTATGTATAATTATAAAAATTTAATAACGACATTTTGATGTCGTCCTTTTTGCATGATAAAATTCTTTTATCAAGGAGAATTTATCATTGGAATTTAAACATTATACAGTAATGAAAAATGAAGCCGTTGATGCTTTAAATTGTCAAGACGGAAAGATATATGTTGATGCTACTCTTGGTGGTGGCGGACATAGTGAACTTATCCTGCAAAGAATAAAGCCTTCTGGTCGATTAATCTCTTTTGATATTGATAATGATGCTATTTGTGCAGCCAAAGAAAGATTAAAAGATTATGAAAATTTAACAATTGTTAAGCAATCTTATACAAATGTAAAGAAAGTTTTACAAGATTTAGGTATTGAAAAAATTACTGGTGGAATACTTTTTGATTTGGGTGCTTCATACCATCAACTCACTTGTCAGGAGCGAGGTTTCAGTTTTATGAAAGATGCTCCACTTGATATGAGATTTGATGAAAGTGCTGATTTTACAGCTTATGACGTGGTTAATACCTATAAAGAAGCTGATTTGGTGCGTGTTTTTAGCGAATATGGAGAGGAAAGATTTTCAAAAAGAATTGCTAAATGTATAGTAGAAAAAAGAAAGGTCAAAAGTATTGAAACTACTGGCGAATTAGCGAATTTGATAGTTGAGTGTACCCCTCGTGTAAAATCGTCTGTTCACCCTGCTACAAGAGTATTTCAGGCAATAAGAATTGAAGTTAATCAAGAGTTAACAAATGTAAAAAAAACATTGAATGATTGTTTGGAAATATTAGCGGATGGTGCTATAATATCAGTAATAAGTTTTCATTCACTTGAAGATAGATTAGTGAAGCAATTTTTCAAATATGAGTCTTTAAAGTGTAAATGTGATAAAACTCAAATGATATGTAACTGTGAGCCTCCTAGATTGGAGCTTGTTACCAAAAAACCAATAATGGCTAGTATAGAAGAAGTAAGATTAAACCCCCCTTCAAGAAGTGCAAAGCTAAGAATTGCAAAAAGGGTAAATGTCTAGGGAGTAACATAATTGAGCATAGCAAATGCAATAGAAGAAGTTTCTGAAATTAGAAGTGGTAGATATAGCAAAAATGTATCTTCTCCTTTTACATCTGTTTCTGCTCCTGTTATCAGAGGGTTTTTTCCAAGAGAGGAAGAAAAGAAAGAGATGTCAATCAGAAAAGTTAATAGCACTTTAGCCGTTTTTTTGGTTGTTTCAATTATTGTAACTGCAGTTAGTTATTATTTTGCTACTGCAAATGAAATTGTTTTAAATGATTTAAGTCGTCAAACAGTTGTTTTGAATGATGAAAATGCAGATTTGCAAAATAAATTAGATAAATTGAAATCTTTTAATAATGTTGATATGTCAATTCAACATACAAATTTATTGAAAAAAGCACAACAAGTAATTGAAGTTCAAGCTGTTGGCTCAAAAAGTATTTCTGATAAAACTAATAAACCTAAAGCAGTTGTTTGGGATATTGGTTATTAATAAAATTATTAAAAAAGAGGCAAATCTAAAAGATTTGCCTCTTTTTTGTTGTCTTATTTTCTTAAACATTACCTGTTGAACTATTTCTGTCGTCTTCAAGTTGTTTAAGTTGTTTCATATCAATTTTTTCACCTGTCGCATATTGGTTTGTATTTGGTAAATTATTAAGTTCTACATTTACTTCTGCATCAACCATTTCTATGTCTTGTTTTGTGTATTCTTTTGTCTTTCCATCTTCAAGTTTTACAGAAATTTTTGAAGATAAGAATTGTAGCGAGAATACTTTTCCTAAACCGTCTGGAGTCATTACAGAAGAACCTATAGGTGGCATTCCTTTAGCTGCTTCAATGTAATTTGAGTATTCGTAGTTTAGGCAGCAAAGCAATCTTCCGCAAGTTCCTGAAATTTTTCCAGGAGCAATTGGCATACCTTGATCTTTTGCTAATTTTATATTTGTTGTTTCAAATTTTCTTAAAAATCCGCAGCAACAGAATGGTTTGCCGCAAATTCCGCAACCTTCTACGATAGAAGTTTCATCTCTTACTCCAATGTGTCTTAAATCGATTCTTATGCGTTTAAATGTTTGAGTTAAGTCTTTTAGAAGTTCTCTAAAGTCAACTCTTTCAGGTGCAGTATAGTAGAATGTGATTTTTTTTCTGTCAAAAGTAATTCTACATTGTACCAAGTGCATTCCAAGTTTGTGTTTTGCAATCAAAGACTGACATTTTAGCAAACTTTCAATTTCTTCTTCTTTTAGTTTTTTAAGGGTTTCTAAATCGTTTTCGTTTAAGACTTTTATTAATGTAAGTTCTTCAACTTTTGATTTTTCCCATTGTTTAGAAATTTCAGAATTTACAGTAAAAACTTTTACTGCTTCTTCACCTTTATCTGTTGTTACTAAAACCATATCTCCATCTTTAACTTCCTTTCCTTCAGGAACTCTTAATGGATGAAAAGTATTTTTTATTAATCTTACGGCATATTTCATATTTTTATTTGTTCATTACGTTTTAGACGTAACATTCCTCTTCTTTCAATTTTCTATTCATAAGTTTTTCAAGCAGTGCTTCTGGTGTTATATCTGTGTAAACTGCTTCATATATTGCACTTGAAACAGGTACTTCAATGTTTAATTTTTTAGCTAATTCGCAAACAGCTTTTGAAGTTTTTACACCTTCTGCAACTGAACCAAGTTCATTAAGTATATCGTTGATTTTTTTACCTTTTGCAAGCATTGAACCAACTGTGTAGTTTCTAGACATTGGGCTTGAGCAAGTTGCAATTAAATCGCCCATGCCAGAAAGTCCGTATAGTGTTGAAGGACTTGCACCAAGTTTAATACTTACTCTGATAATTTCAGCCATACCTCTTGTAAGTAAAGCACCTGCACAGTTGTCGCCTAAACCCATAGTGTGAGCAAAACCTGATGCGATAGCGATTACGTTTTTCAAACTTCCACCAAGTTCAACACCGATTACGTCTTTATTTGTGTAAAGTCTGAATTTGCTAGGTACTGTACAGATTTTTTGAACTTTAGTTGCAATTTCCATATCGTCACTTGCAACAGAAGCCGCAGTTGGGCATCCCATTAGAACTTCTTTTGCAAGAGTTGGACCTGATAGGATTGCCAATTTTTGTTCAGGTAGAACATCTTTTATAACTTCAGACATTCTCATCAAAGATGGTAGTTCAATACCTTTAGATGCGTTTACCAAAATTTGATTTGATTTTATACCTGCAACTTTTAATTGTTCACATACAGGTCTTATACCGTTTGTAGCAACAACTAAAAGGATTATTTCAGCACCTTCTATTGCTGTTTTTAAATCAGTTTCAATTTTTACTTTATCTTGAAGTTGTACTTCAAGTGGTTTTGAACAATGTTTATTTTTTGCTAAATCTTCTGATATATCGCTTTCTCTACCCCAAACAGTAACTTCATTGAAGTTGTTTGTTAATAACCAAGCTAATGTTAATCCCCAACATCCTGGCCCAAGAACTGTAAGTTTCATATATTTAACCTCTCAAATTATATTATTTTTCTAAGTATTCCGTTGTGTTTTTTTAGTTCAAGTCTTGCTTTTGCTACATCAATATTTAATTTTAATGCAACAATCGCAACTTTTATTTCCCAACTGCTTTTCATAAGCATTGCAAGTGCGTCTGCCATACTAACTTCTGCAATTTGAGAAACGATTTTTATTGCTCTGTCTTTTAATTTTTCGTTTGTTGCTTTTAGGTCAATCATAAAGTTTTCGTATGTTTTACCTATTTTTATCATTGAGCCTGTTGAAAGCATATTTAATATCATTTTTTGAGCTGTACCAGCTTTAAGTCTGCTAGAACCTGCAATAACTTCTGGACCAACTTCTGCACAAATCACAAGTCCGGCTTCGTCTGCAATTTTTCCTTCAGAGTTACAAGTAACAGCAATTGTTTTTGTTTTTGCAGTTTCAGCTTGTTTTAAAACTCCTAATAAATATTTAGGATTTCCGCTGGCTGAAATTACCACGCAAACGTCGTCAGAAGTTAAGACTTTTGCATCATTAATTCCTGCTTCAAAATCATCTTCTGCGCCTTCTACAGCAGTTTTAAATGCAACATCTCCACCAGCCATAATACCTTGAACCATATTCGGTTCTACTGAAAAAGTTGGTGGACATTCAGAAGCATCAAGTATTCCTAATCTGCCTGATGTACCTGCACCGAAATAGTATAATTTTCCACCTTTTAAAAATTGTCTTGAAATTATATCAATGGCTTCTGCAATATGTTCAGATTCTTCTGCTACTGCACCTGCTACAATTTTATCTTCTTCTGTCATTTGTTTTACCATTTCTAAAGTAGAAACGATATCTATATCTTTTGTGTTTTCATTGCGATATTCGGTAATTACTTCTGTCATGTTTGCTCCGGACTATGTGATAACTATATTAATTCCATTACGTTTGCCATTTCAATTGCAGATTTTGCAGCATCTGAACCTTTGTTTCCAGCTTTTGTTCCTGCTCTTTCAATAGCTTGTTCAATGTTGTCTGTTGTAAGAACTCCAAATATTACTGGAACTCCTGTTTCGATGCTTGCATGTGCTACACCTTTTGAAACTTCTGCACAAACGTAATCGTAATGTGACGTAGAACCTTTTATTACTGCACCAAGTGTAATTATGGCATTGAATTTTCCTGATTTTGCTAATTTTTGAGCAATAATTGGAATTTCAAATGCCCCTGGTGCCCAAACAACAGTGATGTTTTCATCTTTTACACCATGTCTTGTTAATTCGTCAATAGCACCTGAAAGTAACTTTGATGTTATAAATTCGTTAAATCTTGATATTACAATCCCAAATTTTTGGTCTGTTACTGTTAATTTCCCTTCAATAATATTTGCCATTTTTATCTCCTTATATGTCAAAGATTTTACTACAAATGGCACTATTTTACAATTAAATAATTCTATATTTTGCGATTTATTTACTAAAATTTTACGTTTTAAAATAAAGGTGAAAATATTTTGTAAAATATATAAAGAGCAGAGATTACAAATATTGTTCCGCAGATTTTTATGATGATTTCTGTATGTGTTGCGAATTTTTTAATTTGTTTAATTGAAGATGTGAAAATTGCTGCAATAACAAGGATTAAGCCTTGACCTATTGCGAATGATATAAGCATTAGCATTGAAATAAGTATGCTTTTTGAACTAGATGCAAATGCCATAATGCTTGCTAATATTGGTGTTGAACAAGGTGTTCCTGCTATTGAAAATACACATCCTAGTAAAAATGGGTATATAAAAATGTTTCCTTTTTTGAATTGTGGAATTTCTTTTATAAATGTTGGAATGTTAATCTCAATTATATTAAGCATGTTTAACCCCATCGTTAATATGATTGAGGCTATTATTAAATTGAAATAGGCTGGGGCAAATGTTGAAAATACTTTTCCTGTTAATGCACAAATTATTCCGATTGTTCCAAAAATAATTGAACTTCCGAGAATAAAAAATAACATTTCTATAAGTGTTTTTTGTGGAGTAGATTTAGAATATCCTCCAACATAAGCTATTATCAATGGTAATATTGATAGTGAACAAGGTGAAATTGAGGCGATTATTCCACCAAACAAAGAGATACAAATTAATAATGTTGTTGAAGTATCTTGTGTTATTAGTAAATTACTCATCAATTAGTGCTTTCATTTCTTTTTCTAATTTGTTTTTAGGTATGTATCCTTCTATGCGTTTTGTTTCTTTGTCGTTAGTGAATATTGTTGTAGGCACAAGTAGTACATTGTATTTTTTTATTTGTTCTTTCGTGTAAGAATCATTCTTTTCTACTTTTATTTCAGTTAATTTTATTTTGTCTGAATATTTTGGGTAAACTTCTTTGATTGTTGCGTTAAGTTTTTGGCAATCTAAACACATTTGAGAAGTAAATTTTATTATTTCGGGTTTTGTATTTTCGCTTTTTTTAGCATAACTTACATTACTTTGAGTTAGTAAATAATATGCGAAAATTGGTAATGCAAATATTAAAAATATAATTATTGTGTTTTTTAGTTTCATTTTTTTACCTCTTTTTTATAATATACCAAAATTTATTTCTATTTTATATCATTAAAGTTTAATTATATTTATTGCCGAAGTGGCTAAATTGCAAGTATAGCTTAAATGTTTTTGACAATATTAAGTAATGTAACAGTTTTTTGAATTTCTGAAATTCGATACTTTGTATATACTTTATATATATGTAAGCACGAGAGATTTAAAAGTTAAAAACACGAAAAGAGAGATTAACTAGAGAGAGTTTTACACACACAAACCTACCACACACTAACCTAACCTACACATTCCCTTCCTAAGAAGATTTTAACTCCCATTTGGGAGTTTTTTTTTACCTAATTTTATTATTTATAATTTTCTAATGCGTTTTTTAGAATTGTTTTCATTTCATCTCTAACTGATTTTGGTGTGATTATTTCACAATATTTACCGTATCTTAAAAGTCGTTCTATTAATTCGTTTTTGTCTTCTAAATTGTTTGTGATAACGATATTTCCATTAGGTTTTATATCTATAATTCTTTCCCCGTCTTTTAGATTGTATGCTTTAGCTAATCTGTCTTTAAGTTCAAAAGAAATTGTAGATAGTGGAGTGGTTGCAGATGTTATTGTAGGGTATTGTTCCACTTTTATAATTTTGTTTATAGGAATATTAATGATTGTTCCTGTTGTTTGAGAGTATGTTGAGAACACAAAGTGGTCTTTTTTGAAAATGATTTCAAGTGGTGTAACTGTAATTATTTTGTTTTCAGGTGAATTTTTTATTTCAATTTTTAATTTTTGTTTGTCATTGCAATATTGTTCAAGTTCCTCAATTAAATTTTCGATGTTATTTGTTTCAATGTTTAAATTTACTTGAGGATAGTCAATATTTTTATTATTTGTTTTTGTATAGAATTTTTCTATATTTTGAAATAGCTTTTGAATTTTTATTTTGTTTTTAGTGTTCGGAAATTGAGCTATTATGTTTTCTAAAAAAACTTTTGCTTCTAATTCTCTTTGAGAAAATTTGATTTGTTTAGGAGAAGTATTTATAAAATATTTTTCTTTATCTT
>JAZLGV010000052.1:0-2301 GCA_045616505.1 Candidatus Gastranaerophilaceae bacterium
AACACTTTCAATTGTTTTATGTACTTTATCGCTATTCATTATAAAATAACTCTTAAAATTACTGTTTAATTCGGCCATTTTTGTATAAATATCGTGAAAAGTTGGTTTTAATTCTCCTGATTCTACCATTTGGCAACAAACCATTAAAAAATGCTCAAAAGTACCATCCTTGTATTCGCTTGCAAAACGCTCAATTTTTGTCATATCCAAAAATGATAACAAATCTTTTGCTCCGTGTATTTCTGAGTGTACTTCTTCTTTTTTGTACTGGTATTTTTCGGGTGCGTTTTGATGTATTAAATACTGAACACAAGACGCATAACGTGATTCAGATTTCTCAATGTCAATAAATTGCTCGTCAATTTCAAAACGTTTCGCAATTCCTGAAATTGTTTGTTGTTTGTTTGGGAAAAATTGCAAGGCAACGTGATAGTGCGGTTTCTTTATTGTTCCGTCAGGACTTTTATCCTTATCGTGTAATATCCAAAAGCAATTTTTAATAACTTCTTGATTTGCTTTTACCTTGTTACCAATGAATATGTAAAATGGATTTTCTGTAAGAAAGTGTTCTTCATAGTATTCAAGCATTACATAATTTAATTGTTTTGTTTGTTTTGTCATAAATAAATACCTCTTGTCAAAAATAATACAGTCAGAACTCTTCTGACTGTAATTTTGTTTAGAATAAAATACATAACCATACGCAAATTGATATTGCAACTGTGTAGAATATCAGGCCGATTAAATGATTTGTGTCTGTAATTCTGACTTTATCAAAATCGCCGTGTTTGTTTTGCCTGAAAACTTCTTTAATGATAATGCCTTTTACGTTTTTGAAAGCATACCAAAACTTTTCCTCAGCAACTTTCTTGTTACTCGCCAAAATGTGAGCATTCATAATTACGTTGTCGTTTCCTACAGTGTAGTAGAAACTGTAAAACCTTGTTTTTTTTGGCTTCATAAATAAAATACCTCTCTTTTGTTTTTTTTGTTTTGTTTACAAATGTTTTTAATATTCATAAGAATGTAAACTTATAACTTCGTTTACATTGAAAAGCTGAACTTCTGTCTTGTTATCTTTTGCGTGCCAAAAAATGGTAAAATAGTTTGCTCCGTATATAATTTTGATAACTTCAAAAAAGTCGTACATTTTTTCATTTTTTGTTATTACTTTGATGTGTAAACTCATAAAACTTACCTCTTTAGTTATTTTATCTACATAAAACATAACGTTTATATACGTTTATGTACATAGTTTATGTACTTTTTTTTATAAAAATATGTATCTTGTTTATGATTTTACTATACTTATGTACTGCAAAAGTGCTTAAAAAGTGTGTTTTACACACGTTTTTGGGGGCGTCGTAGTCCAACGCCCCCATTTTGTACATAAATACATAAAAAATATGCTATATAAGGTCTTGTTAGGTTTTGTGTCCTAATTCTTAAAAACCCTTAAAAATGCAATACCCTCTAAAACGCTCATATCTTCAAAAAAATCGGGGGTATACCCCTAAATCGATACTTTTTTCAATTTCTTTAAAACACCCCTTGTTTTTTTCAATCCTCGTGCAAATTAGAGGTACTTTTACATACAAAAATTAAAAATAAAATCCGTTTAGGATTCTTTCTAAACACCTCCCCTTACCGTAGATGTCTTTATTAAAGTTTGTAGTTTGTGAAACAAACTGCAAACTCACGCCGTAGGCACATATACAATTCATCGTGTCCCGATGACTTTATCAATTCTCTTAATAAAATATTGGCTTGGCCTTTTGCGTTTGCTTTAGCATTAAGCATTAGGCCTTAGCCATTTTCTTAATTCTCCTGATGTGTTCCATCAGTTCTGAAACTTATTAAATTAGAGTTCCCCAAGTAGCGAATCTGTGCATTTTCTTATTCAAAAATAGAGCTCATTCGCTCAGGAAATTGTAAAACAATTTCCTAAAATCCTATTTTTAAAATCAGTGTGTTTTGTAAACTTTTATAGACAATGTAGGACGCAATTTTTTAAAAATTTCCTACCTTGTCTTGACTAGGTAAATGAAATATGACACACGATATTTCTGTAAAACTATGTTACTAAAATGACAACTTTTGTTTACAATTTCTTTTTCTTTTTAAGAAAATTAGTGTCAAAATTAAAATTAAATCTTGACTATCAGGTCTTATGGTTGTATCTTCAAAATATCCTCTTGGTTCTTGGAAGAGAACTAATTTCTACTCCTTTATTTTTAGGTTATGGTTTCCTCGTTTTTGTCTAAAAACGAATAACGCCCCCTGAGAGTTTCTCAGAGGGCG
>JAZLGV010000053.1:0-4481 GCA_045616505.1 Candidatus Gastranaerophilaceae bacterium
TGGTGCACAGGTTTATAAAGATTTTTTTCTTGATTACGAGTATCAAGTTTTTTCAAAATCTTTTACAAAAAATGAATTTTATATTATTTCTGCAACAAAATCTAATTTTCTTCACCTAACTGGGGTAAATACGCCTCTTTCCGCCGAACAATTTTTCGATAAGGCATTAAGCAAAACTCTTACTGAAAATGATTTTAATTTTATAAAAAAAGGACAAACTGAAAAAATGGTAAAAGGTTCTGTCCGTCGTAAAGTTCGTTTTTTATCAAGACTTGATAAAATAATTGATCTTTCAACTTTAGTTGAAGAATCTTTTAAAAAAAATCAAGTTTCATGTACTTTTGCAGTTTCAGAAAACTCATTTACTTTGGGATTTATAGCATCCCCAAAATGCAGACCAAATACACTACTAAAAGGAAATGAATTGAAAAATCCTCAGAGAATTGATTCTATTAAGAGACGAAAGAAAGGAGAAACAGAGTTTGTGGATATTAATTCTGCCAATTAGTAGGTAAGTTCACAACTATTTTGCAAATTTTCCGTCGCCTATTAAGTAAAAAAACACCCAGCTTCAAAAGAAAAACGGGTGTTTCAAAATTCTACTGTATTAAAGCAAAAGTTACAAAGTAACTGGCAGTGCTGAAGAATTGTTGCAATTCCTAACTGTTTATTCGGATTGCTGGAACAAAACCAATATACTGACTTCTACTAACATCATAAGAATAGTCTCCGTTAGTACCAATAGTCTGAACATAATCAATGTCTGAACCATTGGCATCTGGTTTTTCATACGCTGAGCGAAGCCACCATTTTCCACAATGATCATCTAATGTTGTTGCAAAACAGCCATATGCAAGTGCAAAATCAGTTGGTTTTCGTTTTAATTCTTCTTTTGAGAGCTTTTTTGTTTCACTTTTACTTAATATAAATATTTTGTCTTCTGTATTTTTGCATTTACTTTGAGTTGCAGGATAATCTTCTTCTGAAATAACAGTTGTTAAAGGTCTGTTATCAAGCCTTGATTTTTTGATTTTATCTTTTGTTTCTTTCGTACAAAATGAATATCGACTGAAACCTTTTTCTTCCCAATTATCTGTACAGGAATTTTCAAAAGAGAGTCCATCTCCGCCGTAGTTGTTACAAAAGCTTCGTATGTTAGAGTATTCAAAATTATTACTGTAGATGATGTTTTCAGTTTCTCTTTCTATACGGTTTTTACATTTTGTTGCAAACGAGATAGGAAATAAAATATCCTCACAAATTGCAAGATGCATCTTATCATCGATAACACGCCATTTTATAGGTTCGACTCTAAAATAATAGGTTTTTCCATCTTTTATTTTTGTTCCATCAGAAAAATAAGGGTAACTTTCTGGAGCTCCAAACGCAGGCAAGTGTGAAACCGGAACTTTTGCATAAAGACAGTTATCATCGGCTTTATAACAATCAAGATTAAAAAACTGATAGCTTTTAGTTTCATCAATAATAACCTTGGCAGGCTTTATAGTTTGCGGATATATACCCATCAAGAAATATTTAGAATTACTTCCTCCACTGCCATCTGTTCCTTCTGGAAGTTCTTTATATAAATGAAGCTCTTCAATATCACAACTATGAATGTAATCTTCTTTTGTCTTTTGTTGACTAGTTCCGAATTTATATTCAGCTCTTTTGTTTATAGCAATCCACATTGTAATGCCAAAAATTATTGTAGTTAAAATGATTGCAATTCCATCAGGAAAAATAAATCCAAGAGCGATAAGTGTAACGAGAAATAAAGAGAACGGCAAGAAAATATAGGTTCTTATCCATGAACTCGCTATTGATTTTACAAAAGACTCTTCTTCCTCAGTATTATCTTCCTGTGCTTTAGTTTTATCAGTATCTTCAGATTCTATTTTCTGTTCGTTATCTTTAGTTGCATTGTTTTCTCTTTTTTGCATAAACTCATGAAAATTTGAATCATTATACAAATCGATTTTTTCAAGAGTCCCATCCCATTCATTTAATGTCACATACAGTTCATCGATAAATTCAATTGCTTTTGCAATTTTGTTTTCTTCATCAAAGGAAAGAATAGTTTTTGCGAAAAAATCAAAAACTGTCTGTGGATCCAGATATTGTTTAGTCTGGATAATCTGTTTTATTTTATTGATATTATTTTCTAAAAGAATTGCAGTATATTCTTGTTCCTCGTTTTGCAGTACGGACTTAGTTATTTCAATTCTTATGTTCTTTAATTTGAAATATACATCGGGCATTTCTATGTAAGAATAGAAATTGCTTCCAAACATGCATATAAAATCAGATATGCATATCAAAGCTACCTGAGGATTTTTTACTTCATTTATTTTTGCTATCTGGTTTTTCATTAAAACAGTTATTGCAGCTGGTATACTTGAACAAAAATTGTCTTCATAAAGTGACTTTAATCGTTCAATTATCTGCTTACTTTTAACAAACTTAGATTCTGTCTTAGCTTCAATAAAGTTATTAAATGCACTTGAAGCTATATTGAAGCCTATCATAAATAACATTTCATCAGTAAAGTATACAAACTCCTGTACTTCCTTTAACTGATTTTCACTGTTAGTGTTCCAAATATCCAATAAACAGAAAATTTCATACCACATTCTTTGGCTGGTAGAATAGCCTTTAATTTCTAAAAAAAGTTTTTCTAACTTGTCTTCATCTGATAAATTTGAGTTAGAGATGTTATCTGCAATAGTTTCATATTTTTCTGAAGCTGCATTAATTTCTTCACTGGTATAAAAACGGTATTCTGTGTCTTGAAGAAAATCATTATTAAATTGTTCTGCATAACAATCAAAGCATAAAAGCAATGCATCGCCTAAACCGTTACAAAGATTTTCTAATATAGATTCATCTTGATATAACGAAATCAGCTTATTCTTCGTTTGAACTGCTGTAATACCATTAGCAACTGCATTAACAGTACCATTCAACAAATCAGATGCGACTCGACCAGCAGTTGCATTTATTGCGCCTCTAATTCCATAGCCAAAACCAATATATCTAGAACCTTGCTGCGCTTTAAGTTCTCTAAAAGCTCGGATTTGCTCTTCATTGCCAGTTATCTCACAATATTGATAAAGCATCTGTATTGCTGGTTCATTAAAAGGTTCAAGACATGGCAAAAATTTATCAATAAAAAACTCTTCATCGTAACCTAAAACACCGTTTGCAACATAGTCCGCAGTACATTGTTTAGCAAAAAGTCCAAATATTCTCTCTTCTTCCTGCTTCATGCTATTAATGACATTTTCAATTGAACCACAGGAATTATACCAATTTTTAAAAAGTGAAATTTGTTCCAAAACAAATTTACTAAATTCGATATATTTTAATTGCGAAAATTGAACATCTCTGCGGATATACACTTTATGTCCAGATAAATTAATATTCTTGTCTTTATATTCCTTAAAATTGTTATTCATTTTATAGCTCCAGTATTTTATTTATTTGCAAAAGAATAAATAAAGTCTTTTTTTTCTAAAAATTTGCAAATCCGTTTAATAATAAAAAAAGGCAAATAATTATAAGTAATGTATGCATAATTATTTTATACAGCTTCAATTTCTTCTCCTAAGTAGTTCCTTTAGTTTTTAGAAAAATTACATTCACTATTCGTGCATATATTTTTCACTTTATCACTAATAGTGAATATTATTATATTAACATCGCTAATTGTAAATGTCAAAGTTAAAATAAAACTGATAGTGTATATTTACAATGAATTTAAGAATCTTATTCGGAGAAAATGTTAAATTTTATAGAAAACAAAAAGGATTAAGCCAACAGCAGTTCTCTGAACAATGTAAAATTGTTCCTAATTATGTAAGTGAAATAGAAAACGGGAAAAAATTTCCTTCGTCTGAATTAATTGAAAAAATTGCTTCGGTATTGACAGTTGCACCTTATGTTTTATTCATGGATTCAAAGGATGTCTCAGATGCAAATTTGGCTTCTATTATAAAAAAACAAAACAATGATTTTTCTGATGCACTTCAAAAATCAATACACGATATATTGGTCTTTTATGGATTTATTACAAGCTAGCAATAAAAATTTTCATTTCTGAAACTAAACTTTTATTTATATAGCGATTTTATACTTTTTTCATAGAAGTTATATACTACATAAAAAAAACGCCCGCCCTCAAAAAGAGAACGAGCGCGTCGCAACCTGCGGTTGCTTACCGAGTTTCGCTTTGGTCGCAAAGGCTCCCATTTTTGCTTCGCAAAAAACAGCAAAACTCGCAGTAAAATTTATTTCAAGTTAATCATTGACTTGTCATAGTCACTAGGTGGCACAAAACCCATCAACT
Source organism: Candidatus Gastranaerophilaceae bacterium (assembly GCA_045616505.1). Classification (GTDB taxonomy): domain Bacteria; phylum Cyanobacteriota; class Vampirovibrionia; order Gastranaerophilales; family Gastranaerophilaceae; genus JAKSUT01. The sequence goes on from JAZLGV010000053.1 coordinate 4,349, forward strand.
GCATCAATGTGCTTGGCCAAGAAGAGATTCCCAAACCACTGTTCAATTCAAGTTCGTATTCCCCTTTATATTCAGGGTCATAAATAATACCTGGAACTGGGTTCAAAGAGTGAGATGTCTTTGGTTTTGGCTC
>JAZLGV010000054.1:0-11123 GCA_045616505.1 Candidatus Gastranaerophilaceae bacterium
ATAGTATTTTTCTTTATCTTTTTGTATTTCATATCCTGCTACTTTTAAGGTGTTGAAGTATTTTAAAATAACTTCTTTGTTGTTTATTTTTGATTCAGGATAAATTTTTCTAAAGTAATTTAGAATATCATTTGTGCTTAATTTGTTATTGAGAAGTAGTAAGAGTGTTTCAATAACTCTTACACTTGTTTCGCAATATTTAGATGTTGTTTGTGTGTTAATCATAGGCTTTTAATGTTTGTTCAATTTCTTTTCTGATTTTTTCTTTGAAGTTTTCTGGTGATAAAATTTTGCATTTATCTTTGAAACTCATAATTCTTTGAATTGTTTCAAATTCGTTTTTAGATTGGATTTTTATGATTAGTTTGTCATTGTCTGAACTTATAATGGTTTCGTTTTGTTTTGGATAATAGTCAAAGTCTTTTAATTCGCAAACTATCGTTTGTTCTTCAATTTCTTTGCAATAAACATTGATTTTTATTTCATTTACAGACAAAATTCTTGAAATCGGAAGTTTGGCATATTCATTGTATTCTAATATGTAGCCACAAAAGTATAGTTTGTTTTCTTTGACCATTAGTTTGTCAGCGATTATTTCTAAGAATTTTTTGTTTGATTTTGGTGAATTGTATAATACTTTTAGTTTGTTTTTATTTCTGCAATGAAAATTAAGTTCTTTGTATAAATTAATATCGTGTTTGTTGATTATTAGTAGTTTGTTTATATAGTTTTTAGTCTTTTCTGAATTTGTATTTTGGCTTATTTTTAATAAAAATTCTTCAATTTTTATTAGTTCTGAAAGCTCAATTTTGTCAGAAATTGAACTTATTAAACCTTTTAGGGCTTTAAATTCTGAGTCTGAAATCTTTAATTCAAATGGTGAATTTATTATTGAGTATTGATTTCCGTTTTTCTTGTGTGCTTTAGGAATTTCGCAATTAACTTTTCTAAGTGAATTTAGGTAAAGCCTTAATGTGTCAATTGAAAATTTTTCTCTTATATATTGGTTGTTGTATAAAATTTCATTCAGTTCGTCTGCTGATTTTGCACCTTCTAGTAAGGAATGAAGGATAACAAGAGTTCTGTACCCTGTTAATGAAATAAGATTGCAGGTTACTTTATTGGTTTCTAAAAATTCTTGCATACACTTAATATCCCTTTTGAAGTTATATTATCACAAAATTTATAAATACTTGTATTTTATCTTCTTTAATGTTTATATTTTAAGTGTTATGAATTATATATTTTATTTTATAATAATTTTTTCGATAATATTTGCGGCTACTCATAATACATTGAATGATGTTGTGAATGCAATATTGGAAGGCTCAAGAAGATCTGTTGATTTAGTTATTGCATTAACAGGAATAATGGCTTTTTGGCTTGGAGTTATGAAAGTCGCTGAAAAATCTGGTGTTGTTAAATTTATTGCAAAATTATTAAAACCAATTACAAGAAAGTTGTTTCCTGATGTTCCACCTGAAGATGAAGCTATTGGTGATATTGCAATGAATTTTACTGCTAATGCTTTAGGGCTTACAAATGCTGCGACTCCGATGGGATTAAAAGCTATGCAAGGTTTGCAAAAATTGAACAAAGATAAAGATGTTGCGTCAGATGCGATGTGCGTATTTTTGGGTATGAATACCGCAAGTTTTCAACTTGTTCCTATTTCTGTGATTGCAATTTTAGTTGGTTGTGGTTATCAAAATCCTACTGAAATTATTTTACCAACAATGATAGTTACAGGCTTTACTTTTGTTGCGGCTATTTCTTTGGCACTTTTATTTAAAAAAATGCAACCTTCTTTGAATATTGTTGTTGAAGAAAAAACAGATAATAAAGATAAAAATTGGTTTAAAAACTTTAAATTTACAAATTTAGTTGAAAAAATTAATATTGTTGAAAATTTAAAAATATTTAAATTAAAATTTAGAGAATTTGTTATTAATGTAAGAAATTTTGTATTAGATTTCTTATTCGTTAAAACTCCATACACAACTCCTGATGATAATAATAAATCAGACAAAGAAGGAGGTAACGAATAATGCTTGCAATGTTACTAAAATATGTTTCAATCGGAATTTTGCCTCTGTTGATTTTTATTATAATGACTGTAGCAATAATAAAAAAAGTTCCTGTTTATGAGGCTTTTACAGAAGGTGCTAAAGATGGGTTAAAAGTTTCTGTAAATATTTTTCCATATTTGATAGCAATTATTGTTTCTATTACAATGCTAAGAGCATCAGGTGCATTGGAAGCTTTTGGTTTGTTCTTAAAACCATTATTGGATTGTTTTAAATTGCCAACAGATATAATTCCTGTGATTTTTGTAAGACCTTTGTCTGGTTCTGCTGCTTTAGGTTTATTTGCTGAAATTGCAAAAAATGATGTTTCTTCTTATGCTACAAAACTTGCTGCGATTATGGTTGGAAGTTCAGAAACTACTTTTTATGTGTTAGCAGTTTATTTCGGTTCTGTTGGAATTTCAAAATATAGATATGCATTATGGGTTGGTATTTTGGCTGATATTATCGCTGCTATTATGTCAATTATTGTTTGTGCAATTTTCTTTTTATAATTTGTAAAAATTTTGTAATAATCTTATGTTATTTGTAAATTTCGAATTTTCATTGCATTAAGTAATTTATGCGCATAGAATCAAATGTTTATAATAAAAACTATAATAATGTTCAAAGTCCTTCTTTTAATGGGCTTACAAGAGCATTGTCAAAATCTTTGTATGTAGATAAATCTCATATTGATAATTTGGTTTATGCTTATCCAAAGGCAAATGGTTTTGTAGGTAGTATTCCAAAAGATATTATTCAGGTTCTTAAATCAAATTCTAATAATATTGGCACTTCTGTTTCTGAAATTAAGTCAGCATTTGCAGATACTTCTAAATTTTTACAAAAAGTTGCTTATGAAAAACAATATAATTCAAGAAAAGAGTGTTTAAAAAGTAAATGTATGGATGCTTTTTTGGTGAATCTTGCTCAAAGACGTGACGATAATGTTATGGCTGTTTGTAAAAATGCATATTTTGCCGGAAAATTGAATTCTACTTCTTTAAATGAAGAATTAAAAGTTGTAAGTGATAATTTAACAAATGTTTTTAGAAAAAATAATCTTATTCCAAAAGATGGTGCGGCATCACTTTCTTATTTAGATTCGGGTTCTTATGGTGATGTTTTTAAGTTGAGTTTGTTAGATAAAGATAAAAATAAATTATTCCATGATAAAGTGTTGAAAGTTTATAAAACAAAAGAAGATACATCAAATCTTTTATCTTTTGCGATAGACGGATTACATGAATATATTGATGGATTTTCCGAAGCTGATTTTATTAAAAAAATGAATGATTTAAGTAATCAACTTGGTCAAAGTTACGATGAAAAATTTTTCTCAGATTATTATAAATTTGTAAAAAATTGTACTAAGAAAGATTTTCCTTTTATGCGTGATTTGGGATTTACTTATAATTTTCATGGTGTAGCTCCAGAAGGAAATGCTGCTTTATATTTGAAAAAATCAATAGGTCATTCTATTGCAAATACGGATTTAATAGAGGCTCATTGCTTTGATATCAAGAATGATTATGCGATTTTAGAAATGTCTGATGATAGTCTAAAAACTACTAAAAAAGTTAATTTTAAACCTTTGGGCGTTTATTGTTCAGATAACCATGTTTTTAATTATACAAATGGAAAATTGATTGATTATGGTGGCTTTAATATTGATAATAGACGACTTGTAAAAGATAAAATTGCAAGAAGAGCTACAAAAAAACAAGTCAATAAACCTCAAAAAAAAGTTTTTGATTTTTCAAAAGAAATTGTTTCTCAAAAAAATTATAAAGAATCATTTTCTTTTAGTGATTGGAGTTCAATGTAGATGAATGTTCAAGGTATAAATGTTAATAATGTGTCATTTACAAGTAGTTCGTTAGCTGCAAAAGCTGCTAGACGTTCAAATTTGATTGCAAAAAATTCTGCTTATCACAATTTTGATACTTCATTATCTTCTAAACAAATTTTAAATACTGTTGAAACTTTTTCTCAAAAAATTAATAAGTTAATGTTGAGAAACGGAATGAATGTCCAAACAGTTCAAGAAGCTGTAAATAATTCTGTTCCTGAATTTTTAAAAAACAAAATTTTTGTAAAAACATTTGAAAATTGCAAAAATGATTTGATGCGTCAAGGTGTTTCTGAAAAAGATGTAGAGCATAAATTAAATATTATTGCAGGAATGGAACAACGTGGAAATATTTATTTGAATTTTGAAAAAATGCAAGATTTTGATTTTGATCCGATATTTTTTAAACGAACTGCAACTCACGAATTGAAACATGCTTTAACAGAACTAGGTCATAATACTTCTGTTTATATGAATTCAAGAAAATTTTCTGATGTTGCAAATTCAAATTTTTTCAATGAATTTGAAAAAGATTTTTATAAATATTTTTATAAAAGTGAACCTGTAAATTGTACTGATAAAGACTTGTATTCAATTATGAATGTTAATTCAGAAGAAGAACTTTTTAAGGTTTTCCAAGGTCATTTACACAAAACCGCTAATGTTTTATCTGAAAAAAATCATTTAAATAAAAATATGTTAAAAACAAAGCATTTTTATGAATATATGAAACTTAGAGCAAATGATGAAAAAGAAGCATATTTGACTAATAAAGTTTTAAAAGAAAATTTCCCTTATCCGCCTGAACATATTGATTCAGAGCTTGTTCCAATGTTTTATTCAAAAATGGCTAAGTTTTTCGCTGCAAAAGCTAAAAAATGCGAAATAATGTAATTTTTTTGTAACAAATACTCAAGTTTAAGCAATTTTACAGATTGATTGTTTTAATCGATGTATGAAAGTTTTAGGTGTTCAAAATCAAATTTCATTAAATCAGTTTAAATCCCATAATGTTAAACAAAATGTTTTGGTTTCTGATTTTTCTAAAAATAATAATTCTGTTAAATCAGGTGTTTTGAGCCCTAATTATTTTTCTCCATCTTTTGGTGCTTCTCCAGCATCATTAGAAATTGCAACAAAAAAGATGTATAACGCCATGGGTTGTAATTATCTGATGCAAAATCAAGTATGGAGTAAGTCAAAAATTTTAGATACCATTTCAACTTTTTCAGAAAAATTTGAAAAGATTATAGATAAATCTTTAGCTAGTCCTGAATCTGCTCAAAAAACTTTAAATTCAATGCTTTCTGAAGCCGAGTCAAAAAAGATTGTTGTGAAATCTATGAAAGATTTGGCAAAAGATTTAAAAGCGGAAGGTATTGATAAAAGAACAATAGAATGCCTTTCTGATTCGGAAGCTTTTACGATGAATTTTGCTGACAAGAGCGTTATTTATGCTGATTTTGCTAATGCAAATAAATCTGAGCGTAATAAAGTTGCTTTGCAAAACGGTTTGTGTCACGAATTAAAACACGCATTTACAAGTAATTTTACTAATGTTCATAATACTGATTCTTTTAATTTGAAAAAAGCCAATGCAGTTAGTGATGATGTTGTTATTTCAAATATGTTTTCTGAGATAGAAAATGCGTTTTCGCTTGAAGTTTCTGAACAAAATGCTAGTCCAGTTTTTCAAAATGTATTGATAAATTTAGATATGGATTCTAAAGAAGAATTTATTGATGAACTTAAATTAGTTACAAAAGAAGTTTTAAAAGATTATAAAGCTATGGGACAAATAAATTATTCTACTCCTGAAGCTAAAAAAGCTATTTTTACTGCGTTTAAACACGCAGCTGAAGATGAAAAAGAAGCATATCAATTTAACAATATGTATAGAAGATTTGCAAAAAATCCTGAAAAACCTACTGTTTGGGAACTTGCTCCTGTTTTATATGAAGAAATCGCAAATTTCTTTGGTTCTTTAGCAAAGTAGTTTAAATTTCAAATTGCATTTCTTTATCAAGAACTCTGTTATCTCTGAAATAGCTTTGATAAATTCTTATATCGTCTATTATATGCATCCATTGTTCAAAATTTTGGTGAAAATCTTTGTTGTTTTTATTAACGTAATGCATTGAAATAACACCGTCAAAAGATTTTGCAACTCTGAAAATTTCACATTGTGATGGGGTGTATTTGTTTTTTGTAATACATCTTGTAACCATCATGTTTTCTGGTGTGTATTTCAAGTATTCATATTGTTGAGAAGAGTTTAGAACAGTCATTTCATTTACAGCTTCTGCCATTACTTGTGATACGGATCTATTTGTTTTTTTGTATGAATGAAAAAATAATCCTCTTGTCCAATTATTTCTTGTTTGTCCTTTAGGGACATAAAGCAATATTGCTTCATTACCTCTTTTTTGATGTAAAACAGGATACCACATATCATGTGGTGGGAATGGAACAATTACTGTTTCATAAGCAAATGCAACATGTGCTATTGAAAATAAAAATATACTAATAGTTAATAAAAGGACTTTTTTCATCCGCAATAATTACCTCAATATCTGATAACATTTGTTTTATTGTGTTTAAAACAGGTCTTTCACTTTCAAAGTGACCTATATCTATTATTATAACATTACTTTCAAGTGCTGTGTGATATTTTACATCACCTGTTACAAGAATTTGTGCATTGATTGTTTCTGTATCTTCTAAAAATTCTGTCCCAGAGCCTGCGCAGAACGCAATTCTTTGAATTTTTTGAATGTTTTGGCTATTTACTACTCTTACTGTTTCTAGGTTTAATTTCGCTTTTATATTAGCGATAATAGTTTTTAAATCTGTTTCTTTTTCTAAATCAATGTATTTTAAAAAGTCTTCGTGCGATTTTATATTTTTATATCCAAGAGTATTTATAAGGGTATTTGTAGTTCCAAAATCAGCTTTGTCTAGGTTTGTATGTGCTGAATAAATAGGAATGTTTATATTGAATTCAATCGGAACTGCGTGAGGAAACAAAAATGGGTGATGTGAAATTATAAGTTCACAATTTGCTTTTTGCGCTTGGCTTAATATCTCTTTTGTCAAAGATAGACAAATCAAAACTTTTTTAATATCTTTTGAAAAATTGCTTGGAATAATTTGCCAACCTGAATTATCCCATTCTTCTTGAGATTCTTCAGGTGCATTAGTAGTTAAAATGTTTATTATTTTATCTATTTGCATAGTTTTTCCAAAATTTTAGATGCTATTTCATCTTTAGTTGATTTTTTGATTTTTTCGATATTTCCATTTTTATCAAGTATATGAATTTCGTTATAATCGCTTGAAAAACCAATATCTTTTCTTGAAATGTCGTTTGCGATTAGATAATCACAACCCTTTTTATTGATTTTTTCTTTTGCATTTTCAAGCAAATTTTCGCTTTCTGCACAAAAACCGATTATAATTTGTTTTTTTGTTTTCTTTTCAGATATTTCTTTTAAAATGTCAGGGTTTTTTACTAATTCAATTGAAAGCGTATCTTTTGAAGTTTTTTTCATTTTGTGGTCGGCAATATTTTTAGCTCTATAATCAGCAACTGCAGCTGCCATAATTAAAATATCTGTCTTTTTAAAAGCTTTTTCAACTTCTTTTTGCATTTCTAAAGCAGATTTTACTTTGATGATTTTTATTTGTTGATAATTTGTATTATTAAAATCTTTAGTCGTGATTAATGTGACTTCTGCACCCATATCGCAAGCTTTTTTTGCTAATGAAGCCCCCATTTTTCCAGAAGAATAGTTTGAAATATATCTGACTGTATCAATTTCTTCGATGGTTCCGCCAGAAGTAATTGTAATTTTTTTACCTGTTAATTTTTTTTTTGAGTTTAAAATTTCTTCGGTTTTGTCAAATATTTTTTGTATATCACAAAGTCTGCCTATTCCTGTTGTATCGCAAGCTAAGTAGCCAGTTTCAGGGTCGCAAAAATTATAACCTGCATCTTTTAATTTGGTTATATTTTCTTGAACAAATTTGTTTTCATACATATTGCAATTCATTGCAGGTGCTATAATCATTGGTTTTGAAAATGCACAAGCAAGTGAAGTTAATAGATTATCAGCTATTCCGTTTGCAATTTTAGAAATAGTGTTTGCAGTTGCTGGTGCAATAACAAATATATCTGCCCAATCTGCAAGTGAAATGTGTTCAGGTTTGTAATCTATTTGATTAAAAGAATCAATATTTACAGGATTTTTTGATAATGTTTGTAGAGTTAATGGCGTTACAAAATTGGTTGCGTTTGGGGTAAGTACAACTTGTACGTTGTAATTTGCTTTTTTATACATTCTAACAAGCTCACAAATTTTGTAAGCTGCAATTCCGCCAGTAATACCTATCAAAATGTTTTTCATATTAATAAATCCTGTTTGCTGCCATTATTCGTTCAATTTCTTCTACTGCATTGGCAACAATGTCGTTTACTACAAGATAATCAAAAAATTCAGAATTGTTAATTTCTATTTTTACAAAATCAAGTCTTTTTTGTATAGCTTCTTCAGATTCTGTTTTTCTGTTTCTTAATCTGAACTCTAAATCTTGATAAGAAGGTGGGGCTATAAAAATCAATACAGCTTCAGGCATTTTTTCTTTTACTTGTAATGCACCTTGTGTATCAATTTCAAGTAGTACGCTTTTACCTTCTTTTAATTTTGTTTCTACAAAAGATTTTTTTGTTCCGTAACAATTCCCAGAAAATTCTGCGTGTTCTAAAAATTCGTTATTTTCTACGCTTTTTTGAAATTGTTCTTTGCTTACAAAGAAATAACTTTGTCCATCGATTTCTCCTGGACGAGGGTTTCTTGTTGTGCAAGATACAGAAAGTTCAATGTCATCATGTTTTGATAATAGTTCTTTGATGACTGTTCCTTTTCCTACTCCTGATGAGCCAGAAATTACATATAATTTTTGTTTGTTAGTGTTCATATCAAAATTATATAACAAAGATATTTTTATGATAAAATTATTTATAAGAATTATTTTTGATTTGGAAGGATAAATTTAATTATGAAAATGTCAAAATTGTTTGTGCAAACACTTAGAGAATTTCCTGCTGATGCAGAAGTTGTTTCACATAAAATGCTTGCAAGAGCTGGTTATATTAGAAAACTTACATCTGGAGTTTATAACTATTTACCTTTGATGTGGCGAGTTTTAAGAAAAATTGAAAATATTGTAAGAGAAGAAATGGATAGAGCAGGCGCTCAAGAATTATTAATGCCATTTGTTCAACCAAAAGAACTTTGGGTAGAATCAGGCAGATGGGAACATTATGGACGTGAATTAATGCGTTTAAAAGACCGTCATGATAGAGATATGTGTCTTGGCCCAACTCACGAAGAAATTATTACTTCTATTGCAAGAGATGGTTTGAAATCTTATAAACAATTACCAATGAATTTATATCAAATTCAATCTAAATTCAGAGATGAAGTTCGTCCTAGATATGGTTTGCTTCGTGGTAGAGAATTTATTATGAAAGATGCTTATAGTTTCGACACTTCTGAAGAAGGTTTGGATAAAGAATATAAAAATATGGCTGATGCTTATACAAAAATCTTTAACAGATGCGGACTTGAAACAAAAGCTGTTCAATCAGATACTGGTACAATTGGTGGAAGTATGAGCCATGAATTTATGGTTATTACAACAACTGATGCAGGTGAAAATGATGTATTCTATTGTAATTGTTGTGATTATGCCGCAAATGCTGACCATGCGACTTCAAAATTGCCTGAAGTTCAAATTGATGGTGGATATAGCGAATGTAAACTTTTAGATACTCCAAATACAACTACAATTGATGAATTGTGTGAATTTTTGAAAATTCAACCATCAGTTATTTTAAAATCATTAGTTTATGTAGCGGATAAAGAGTACATTATTGTTCATATAAGAGCCGATAGAGAAGTTGAAGAAACAAAATTGAAAAATGCTCTAAAAGCAGATGAAGTAAGAATTGCCTCTGCTGCTGAAATTGAAGATTTGATGGCTCAACATGGATTTAGTGCTTCAAAAGGTTTTATAAGTTCAATTGGTATGGATGGTGTTAAGGTTATCAATGATAAATCAGCTGAAGGTATGAAAAATTTTGTTGTTGGTGCTAATCAACAAGACAAACACTATGTAGGTGCTAATTTTGGTAATGAAGTTGAAGAAGTAAAAGAATACTTTGATATTTCACTTGTAAAAGCTGGTGATTTTTGTCCACAATGTGGTGCACCTTTGAAAGTTACAAGAGGTATAGAAGTTGGTAATATATTCAAACTTGGAACTAAATATTCTGAACCAATGCATGCCGTTTATCTTGATGAAAACGGAAAAGAAAAACCTTATATAATGGGTTGTTATGGTATTGGTATTTCAAGAACTGCTGCAGCTGCTGTTGAACGCTATCACGATGATTTTGGTATTATGTGGCCAAAAGCTATTGCTCCATATCATGTGGTTATTGTTCCTGTAAGTACAAAAGATGAACTTCAAATGAAAGTTGCAACTGAAATATATGAAAAACTTTTGGCTGCAGGTGTTGAAGCTGTACTTGATGATAGAGATGGCAGACCAGGGGTTAAATTCAAAGATGCTGATTTGATTGGTTTTCCATTTAGAATTACTGTTGGTAGAACTATCGAAGAAGGTAATGTTGAATACAAAGTTAGAGCAACAGGTGAAGTTCAAAATGTTAAACCTGAAGAAGCTGTAAATATGATTATTGAAGAATATAAGGATTTAATTTAATGGAAGATTGTTTATTTTGTAAAATTATAAAAGGTGAAATACCTTCTAAAAAAGTTTATGAAAATGAATATGTTTACGCTTTTGACGATATAAATCCAAAAGCAAAAGTTCATGCTCTTGTGATTCCTAAAAAGCACATGGCAGATATTACAGAGCTTGAAGATGAAAAATTAATGGCTGAAATATTAAAAGCGACAAAAGAAGTTGCAAAAATTAAAAAATGCAAATCTTTTAGATTACATGTAAATACAGGAAAAGAAGAAGGGCAAGTTATTTTCCATCTTCATTTCCATGTTTTGTCTAATACAATTGAAGAATAAGGAATGAATAATGGAAGAATTTTATAAAGAAATTACACCTGCAAACTTCGGGATTGCAATAAAAAATAAAAAAAGTTTATTTTCAGATAAATC
>JAZLGV010000055.1:0-5243 GCA_045616505.1 Candidatus Gastranaerophilaceae bacterium
TTTAAAATAAATGTCAATATATTTTATCGGTTTCAGCATACTCTCAATTCCGCTGATAAACCTATTCTTAGAATTAATTGTTGCATTTTGTAACGAAATATGTTTATTTATATTTTTATTAAAATTTTTATGTTTGAATACATGTATCATGGGTGTGTTTTATTTATAGAAAGGAGTGTATTATGAAAATTATTCCTGTTACTAATGTGTATACACTAAGAAATAGTAAATTAAATTATGCAAAAATGAGCTGTAGACATGAACAACCAACAGAAGACAAAACAGTAAGTTTTAAAGGATTTAAAGGTTTAATGGCTGGTGGAGCAACCGGAATGACGTTATCCGGGATTATAGCGCTTTCTGCACTTACGCCGGTAGATATTTCACTTGATTGTTAAGAAATTGTTACAAATCAATCAGCATATAGAACTTTCCAAATAAGGTTACAAATTTGTCTGGCAAGGCATTTGCGGGCAAGTCTCTTTGATTTACCTTCAGCTAATTTTTTCTGAAAATATTTTGAACCTTCTTCATCAAATCTTGATTGAAAAATAGAAATAGAATAAAGTAATGAATTTAAAGTTCTGTTTCCTCTTTTATTATTTCTGTATTTTTCTTTTTTTCCACTGGAATCTTCAACCGGTGCTACACCACAATAACTTGCAAATTCGGCTTTGCTCATTTTCTTCCCTTTGGTTTCTGTGTAAAAAATAGATGCCGTTAGGGTTTCAATTCCCGTAATTTCCCTTAATTTGTTTACTTTTTCCGGTGTAGTTTTCTGTATTTGTTTCTCTAATTTTTTGATGGATTCATATTGAACTTTTAGATTATTTGCCATTACATTCAAATTAAAATCATCATAATTTAACAACCAATGAATAGCTTTTTGAGTTGTTAAAGAATTAAAAGGAAGAATAATCCCTTCTTTCATACAATACTGTTTAATGCTTAAAATAATTTCAGTTCTTTGTTTTACAAGTAATCTTCTCGTGGTAATCAATCTTTTTAGTTCAATAGTTTTTAAAGATACTGTTTGCATTTTTACTTGTTTTGCAAAGATAGAAATAACTTTAGCATCACCCATATCATTCTTTTCACCGGAAATTGATAATGCCTTTCTGGCTTTTGCTGTAACAAGAGCATTAAATTCATATACTTCACAACCTGAAGAGAGTAAGAATTTAGAAAGTGTTAAACCGTATGAATAAGCTCCTTCAATCGCCCAAGCAGAATCAGGTTCAATCTTTTTAACCCATTCAAGAGCTTTGGTAAAACCTTTAAAATCAGTTTTAAATTCTTTAAAGTTACCATTGATGTAACAAGCAATTGTGTCTTTGTGGCAGTCAACTCCAACGTAGTGTTTTTCTTTCAAATTCATGATATACTCCTTATTGTGAATTAAAATGAGAACAACGGACAACCTTGCTTCAAGTATCGAAACGGGTATTTCTTAAGTCTCGTTGTTATGAGAAAAGGACAGGACAATCTACACGGTAAGTTTCAAAAACTAGGGTGGGCTAAGTCTCTGTCCCTTTTTCATTATATTTTTCTAAAAATCAATAAGCAAGGGTGGGCAGAAGTGAAACAATGCCCACCAAATTAAAATATGGTATAATTTACCCATGTCTAATTATAAAAGATTTTATAACAATTCATATAAATACATATTTGTCACAATTGTTACTTATAATAGAAATAAAATTTTATTGCAAAATATTGAAATATTACGCAAGTCATTTATTTATGCAAAAACAAAATATTCTTTTGATATTTTTTCTTGTGTTATATTAAAAGATCATTTTCATATGATAATTAAACTTGAAAAAAACAAAGATTATTCTGAAATAATAAGATTAATAAAATATTATTTTTCATTGCATATAAATATAAATACTCAGCCATCAAATAGTAAAATTCGTAAACGAGAAAAAGGAATTTGGCAAAGACGATTCTGGGAACATACAATAAGAGATGAAAAAGATTTGTACAAACATATAGATTATATTCATTATAATTCATATAAGCATTATAAAATTGCACCAAAAGATTGGGAATATTCAACCTTTTCAAAATTTGTAAAAAATGATTTTTATGACATTGATTGGTGTAATTTTAATGATATCCATCAAATTAATAATCTTGATTTTGAATAAAATAATTTTATTTGGTGGGCATTGCTAACGCTTCTGCCCACCCTACGATTATCGTTAATAAAATTCTCAAACCAACTGTTATTTATCATCAAACCGAGTGTCAATTTTCATTAATGTTATAGTGCAGGTTTCGAGAGTTCGAGTGTATTTTAACGACCGTTTGAGTAGGAAATAAATCGTAAAATGTCATCCTGAATTTATTTCAGGCTCTAACAAAAATGTAATGAACACGCCAAGTTGGTAAGATGCCGAATCAAATTCAGAATGACAAAATTGGTCAAAAATTGTTTAATGTATATACAAGGGGGATTCAATGAATATAATGCCATTAGGTGTTGTGCCACATACCGGAAGATTGCAAAGACTTTTTTGCTCTGAAAAAAGACAGGAAAACAGAGTAATTCGATATGCTTCTAAAGAATTAAAACAATGCAACAATCAAAAATTGGTACTATGTAAAACTCTTCTTAAATTCAAAAAATTAACTGAGAGTGCGTTTTACAAAATTTTAGGAGAAGAACAAGCAAAAAATTTCATTAATGAATTTAAAGTTTTAGGTTTTATAGAGCCCAAAATACTTGATCCTACAAAAATCAGTACACAACATAATATAAATTATGTTGTAACACCTTATGGACATGAGCAATTGAGATTACAAACAGCTATGAATAGTTTGAATAGTTTTTAATTATTCTTTAGTTTTCAAATTCAATACCTGACAGATACGTTTTTCAGCGGCATCAGATGTTTTAAATTTATTTTTCGAAATAAAATCTGAGATTATTTGCGTATATTCTTTACTTGTAACTCCAGTATTTAAAGCGTCATCAAAATCGTATGCAAGTCCTGAATTTTTGTCAACTAACAAACAAGCTTTCGGGTATTCATTTTCAAAGTACATAAATATTCTGTCTCTATAAAAATGTTTTTGCCCATAATCATTGCTCAAACACCATTTTGGAGAAGAAAGAGATTGCATACGATGAAGGTTGTATTTTTCCTCTTCCAGAGTCTGACTCCCCGTCGGGATTTCCATCCAAAACTTTTCCGGAACATTGTCTTTGCCAAAATAATACTTTCTTAATTGTGCATGATAAATCTTTTTAAAATCAAACTTAGACCTTCTATCATTGGATAAAATTTCATCAATAATTTCTTTTGTTTTAAGAAGTGGAATTTTTTCAGCTTTTAACTGAATACTGTCATTTTTGGGACTTAAATCTTTCAATATTGAATTCATTGCCACATATTTAAGAGATATCGGATAATTAACATCTTGCAACATGTATTTCCAATCAATTATTCCTTGTCTTCTTATAAACTCAACTTCAGATGAACGAGCATCAAAACGAATACTATTTATAAGTTTACTATATTCATCTTCGAGATAATTATGCATTGCATCAACCGTTTCAAATTTTTCTATAGGTATTTTAAATTGTTCTATTACAAAAAAATCCAAATCACCATACTTAGCCTTCGACAAATACTTGCCACAAAAATTAATATTTGAAAAATACGGTATGTAACACGGAAACTCAATAATTTTATCGTCATTTTTAACATTATAGAAATCAATACTGCTTTTTGGGTTATCAGTATTATAAAGATTTATTACATTTAAATTTTTTCCAATAATTTTCATATTTCACATCTTTATTTTACACAATTTTATAAAAACAAAACATAAAAAAATTTACCACAATATTAAGAATTATTAAGACAACTAATTTTATATTTGTAACATGTAAATTTATGTAAATACAATTAGATTATAATAGCAAAAAAAAATTTTCTTGAATTTTATAATAACGAACAAGCAAGGTATTTTTATGAACTTATTTACGATTTACAATTACACAAACAGAAATATAAATTTTACGGCATTAAAACTCAAATCGAGACAAGAAAAAGATGCTCGAAACTCTTTAGATGATTATATTAATTCAGCGAGATTTAATGTTTCTGAAAATATATTAGAACAAAAAGCCATAGCTGTCGAAAATGCTTTTAAACCGGCGATAGAAAAAGAAGCCAAAAACATTGCTATAAAAAAGAATCTAAATTTTGATTTAGTATATAATAATCTTATTGAAACATTTAATAATGTTTTAAAACAATTGCCGGAGCAAAAGATTCCTATACAAAACTTCTACAAAAAGCTCTGCATGAGTGTTGTATTTACAGAGACTGTTCCTAAAAATAAGAAACCGGAAAATGTTACTGCAACTAAACCAATACAAACCACAAAAATCAATCCGCCAACAACACCTAATAATGAAAATGTTATAAATACCAATAAAAATCCCGGTGCCGATATTACTACATATACAGACCCTGCTATAATAGGTGTCGTTAGCATTAAAAATGAACCTAACGCTCGTAATAATAATGATGATGATTATGCCGGAACGTCATTACCACCTGAGCCAAAACCGGTACAATCTCTCACGCATTCACAACAAAATCCGCCGAATAAACAATTAAATCAAAAGAGTATACAAAGTTATATTAGTGCAGACGAAGATCTATCATTACGTAAATATGCAAAAGAATTCGTATCTAATGAAGGCAGGCATAAAGAATCAATTGCAGGGATTTTAGAAATAGCAATAAAAAGAGAAGCTCGTGATATTGCCCAAAGCAGTAAATATACCGAACAAGAGATACAAACATCATTAAGAAGTGCTTCCAGAAGAGCATTGATGGCAGTTGTCGAAACCGATCCTAACATTTTTTTAGATAAAGTATTCAAAAGCATAGTATTTGATGAGAATTCAATAAAGCATAATACCGGACAAACTGTCCCTACCGTATCAAAGCCTTACGACCATACTCCAACAAAAGAACCTGTTCCAACAAAAGAACCTGTTCCGACAGATAGGTCTGTTTCGGTTGTTACACCACAGGCTGCAGCAAAGCCTACTAATACTTCACCGGATAAAATAACAACAAATCCTCAACAAAATAATTCAGAAGAATTACTAAATACAATAAAATCAAAAATAATAAATTACAAAAGCACAGCACAAGGTAAATACGCAAAAGAAATTCTGATTGCAGCTTTATTTGCACCTATAAAAGAGTATT
>JAZLGV010000056.1:0-6307 GCA_045616505.1 Candidatus Gastranaerophilaceae bacterium
GGACCAAGAGGTTCAAGAATTCAAACTATCGTTGGCGAATTAAAAAATGAAAAAATCGACATCGTTAGATATTCAGAAAACTCTGTTGAATATATCGTAAACGCTTTATCACCAGCAAGAATTATCTCTGTTGATATTTTAGCTGACGACGAAACAGCTCACGAAGCTTTAGTAGTTGTTCCTGATGACCAATTATCTTTAGCAATCGGTCGTGAAGGTCAAAACGTAAGATTAGCTCACAAATTAACAGGCTGGAAAATAGATATTAAGAGCCAAAGCCAAATGGAATCAGCTGAACAAGCTCAAAATTATCAAGACGAAGAAGAATACGAAGAAGCTGATGAAATTGATAATAGCGAAGAACTTCAAGAAGAAATTGAAGAAGAAATGAATCAACAAGAAGTTGATATGGAAGACGATGCAGCAGACTTAGGCATCGAAGCTCCAGAAGAAGTAAACGAATAATAAATTAATAATTTAACAAAATTAACAAAGAGTGATATTTCAAATTAATAATTGAAGTATCACTTTTTGTTAATAAAATATGTTTTTGTAGGGTTTTCATGTGTTATACTACTTGACAATAAAAATTGATTTAATAAAATTGATATAGTAACTTAAGATATTAAGTGTAGTAGTAATTTATATTAGGAAAAGGAGACCATCTCATGGCACGCGAAAAGTACGAAAGAACCAAACCGCACGTTAACGTTGGTACAATTGGACACGTTGACCACGGTAAAACAACATTGACTGCAGCTATTACAGGTACATTAGCAGCAGCTGGTCAAGCAGAATTGAAAAAATTTGATGAAATCGATGCTGCTCCAGAAGAAAAAGCTAGAGGTATAACAATCTCTACAGCTCACGTAGAATACGAAACAGCTACAAGACACTATGCACACGTTGACTGCCCAGGCCACGCTGACTATGTTAAAAACATGATTACAGGTGCAGCTCAAATGGACGGTGCAATACTTGTTGTTGCAGCTACTGATGGTGCTATGCCTCAAACTCGTGAACACATCTTGCTAGCAAGACAAGTTGGTGTTCCTAACTTAGTAGTATTCTTAAACAAATGTGATATGGTTGACGATCCTGGATTGTTAGAATTAGTTGAAATGGAAGTTAGGGAACTTCTTTCTTCTTACGAATTTGACGGCGACAATATTCCATTCATTCATGGTTCAGCTCTTAAAGCATTAGAAGCTGTTCAAGCTAACCCATCAATCAAAAAAGGTGATGATGAATGGTCTGATAAAATTTGGGAATTGATGGATGCATTGGATTCTTACTTCCCAGAACCAAAACGTGAATTAGACAAACCATTCCTACTTCCTGTAGAAGACGTATTCTCAATCACAGGTCGTGGTACAGTTGCAACTGGTAGAGTTGAACGTGGTATTGTTAAAGTTGGTGACGAAGTTGAATTAGTTGGTTTAGGCGAAACTAAGAAAACAACTGTTACAGGTGTTGAAATGTTCAGAAAAATGCTAGACCAAGGTCAAGCTGGTGACAACATCGGTGCTTTACTTCGTGGTATCGACAAAACTGATATCAAACGTGGTCAAGTATTGGCTAAACCTGGTTCAATTCACCCACACACAGCTTTCACAGCTAACGTTTACGTTTTGACTAAAGATGAAGGTGGTCGTCACACTCCATTCTTCCCTGGATACCGTCCACAATTCTATATCAGAACAACTGACGTAACTGGTTCTATTAAATTTGAAGGCGAAATGGTAATGCCTGGTGATAACGTAGTAATGGAAGTTGAATTAATCGCTCCAGTTGCTATCGAAGAAGGTATGAGATTCGCTATCCGTGAAGGTGGTAGAACAGTTGGTGCTGGTGTTGTTGACAAAATTAAAGCATAGTTAATAATACTAGAACTAATAAATATCTTAAATAGTCCGATTTGATTTTCAAGTCGGACTATTTTTATACAAAAATTCGCATAAAAACAGACTAAAATTCAGATAAAAAATAGCCGTCTATAAGACGGCTAAAACTACATTAGATAAAGGAGTGGGAGGAGAAAATAAAGAAAAAGAGTTGGTTATAATTATGTTGTACCACTATACATTATTAAACTAACATATTTTTATGATATATTAACAAATTTTTATGAACGTTTGTAAATTTATTTTAATAATTTCTTATAAAAAAGCAATAAAATTTCTTCACAAGTTTTGTATTTGTGTCGATGTGTAGTGAAAGGAAATAAAATGGTTCAAGCTATTCAACCTAGAATGTATCCGCAAATGCCTCAAATGGTAAATTACAATGCGGTTAAAATAGACATCCATAATCCTCAAGTTAATGGCGGACAAGGTCAAACAAATCCTCAAGTGCCAGTTATGCCACAACAAGAACCAGCAAAATACATTTATGGATATCCTCAAAATAATATTTACGACATGCCTTACAATAATATTTACGATGCAAGAGATCCCAAAAATCCTCCTGCACCTCAACCAATCCACGATGCACCAAGAAGTCCAAAAAGCAGACCTCAAGTGCCTCCACCTATAATTATTCAACATGCCGTAATTAAAGGTGCTGATTTGCCAAAATCAGTTGTAACATCACCTATTGAAAAAGCTGAAAAACCAGCACAAGAAAAAATTTCTGATGTAAAAAAAGAAGAAATTAAAGCTGAAGAAAAAAAAGCAACTGAACCTCAATCAGTTTTAACAAAAGACGAAAAACCAGCAGCAACAGAAGCTCCTAAAAAAACAGTTAATATAGCTGAAGCTGCTGATATCAAACCAGCCTTGGATGTAAATAAATTTATCAAAGCATTAATGAGCGACGATGCTGACACACAAGCAAAAGCAATGAGTTTGATTGTTGAAGTAACAGCAAAACGTCCTGATGTAGCAGTTGATTTATTAGATGTAAAAGTTGTTGATACATTAGTTGGTATAATGTCTCAAGACACTTCAACTTTACAAGGTCCAACTCAAAAACAAATGGATGCTAGAAAGAAAATGATGGCAAATGCTCCTATGACAGAAGCTGAAAAAGCTGACGCATCATTCTACTCACCAAAAGAAGTTGCAGAACAAAACAAACAATTAGCAATTTATACAATCGCAAGTCTTGATGAATTATACGCAAAAGAAGTAAAAAAAATGAGCGGCGAAACAGTACCTCTTAATGAACTTCCTGCAGTAAAAGACATCGTTAAACAAATGACAGGCGATAAAAATTCAAGAGTAACAAAAGTTGTATGTATGGATGCGTTGATGAACATCTACACTCCTGAATACAAAAACGAAATGCTATCAATCGCAAATTTAGCAGCAAATGACAAAGACCCTGCTGTTAAAACCTTAGCTGAAAAAATGAAAGACGTTATAATGGCATCATAAATTAAGAAAGATAGAGATAGAAAGAAAACAGGACTTGAATGAAAATCATTCAAGTCCTGTTTTCTTATTAAATAAAGCTAAACTATTTATGCCATTTACCTAAAGCTTCTGCTTTTTCTTTTGTCTTTCTAATAATTTCTTCAAATAATTTTTCTGTATTTTCCTCATTCATTACAGAAACTCCAACTTCTGTACATCCACCTTTAGTGGAAATATTATTAATCAATTCTTCAGGAGTCAAGTCAGAAGTCATCATGATTTTAGCCGAGCCAATCGCTGTTTGAGCTGCCAACAATAAAGATTTTTCATAATCTAATCCTAATTTTTCACCAGCCAATGCGATTTCGTGGATTGTCTTATAGAAAAACGCAGGGCCTGAGCCTGATATCGCAGTTACAATATCCATTTTATCTTCTGAAACACTAAGACTTTTACCTAAATGAGAAAACAAATCAACAACAAAATTCATTTGTTCATCCGTCGCTGTTGTACCTTTTGTAACACCACACATGCCTTCTGAAAGCAACAAACCCGCATTTGGCATTACTCTGATAACAGGAACACCGTGGACAATATCTTCTATAACATCAATTTTTACCCCTGCGGCGATTGAAACTACCAATTTTTTATTTGAAAGTACACCGTTTATTTCAAATAAAACATCTCTAACTTGCGACGGCTTTACGCAAATAAAAATTACATCAGCCTGTTTTGCAGTTTCAATATTATCAACAAACATTTTAATACCAAGTGTTTTTTCTTTTAAGTCAGCATGTTCTTTAGAAATCGCTGAACCAATAATATTTTCAGCTTTAATAAATTTTGAAGATATAAGTCCTTTTATTATCGCACTTGCCATTTTTCCACAACCGATAAAACCAAATTTTAATTCTTCTTTGTTCATAATAATTTACCTTATTCCTTTTTAATGATTGACTAATTATTTTGTTTTATTTATTATGTTATTACTATAGCACAAAGGAGAAATATAAATGAAACGCACATTAGAAGGAACAAAAATAAAAAGACAACGTGTTAGCGGCTTTAGAGCTAGAATGTCTACTCCAGGCGGACAAGAAGTTATTAACAGACGTAGAGCTAAAGGTCGTCATAAATTAGCTATCGAAGGTAGCAAAAGAGCTTAGTTATCTTTTTATAATAGATTATTTTAAATTAAGCGAGATTTCAAAAGTCTCGCTTAATTTTTGTGTTATTATCTTGTTATGTTAAAAAGAGTTTTTAGATTAAAACATAAATCAGCATTTAGTGCAACATACAGAATAAAACATTCCTACTTTAAAAATGGAATAATCCTTTGGGTTGGGAAACAAAAAACAGATTTGAACACACCGACAAAAGTTGGATTTGTTGTTAGCAAAAAAACACACAAACGTGCCGTAAAAAGAAACAGACTAAAACGTTTAATGCGTGAAAGTTATAGATTATTACAAAAAGAAAACAACTTGTTTTCATCACAAGAATATCTTTCTTTAATTTTTGTTGGACTTGATAAAGCTCTAGAAAACGATTTTACAAAAACTAAAAAGACAATTTCTCATTTATTGGAACAAATAAAATGATTGATGGACATATTTATATCGCAGAATATAATCTTGAATCTCGCCTTCCAAAAAGAGGTTCAGAGACATATCCTTCTGGTTTGCAAGATAAAGATCAAGGTCATGTAAAATATGGCCCACCATCTTTAGATACACCCGTTTTAATGCTCTCAGAACCAATCAGAGATGAATTTAGAAACGTAATTTTCCCTGGGTATTATGAAGTAAGACTTACTTATGATAAAAAATTTATGATGTTGGCGCAAGCAGGAGTTGCAATAGCAACTATACCTGTATTTAAAGTAGATATAGATAAAGATGCAGTTGCAAAAAAACAAAAACAAATTGAACTTGAAACCAAAAAGAAAAATTTTATAAAAAGAAAAATTGCAGAAAAACGAAAACAAGCAAAACTTTTAAGTAAAAAGATAGAAGAAAAACCTCAAGTTTATAACAAAGCAACTATAGAATATATACAAGAAGGAAATTACTACATAATCAAATACGAACGTGATGAAGTTCGAGCTTGGGGAGTATTAAAAGCATACTAAATTTTTAATAAGCAATTGAAAACGCTTTAAATATTTGTTATAATATAAATGTCAGTCAAAGGCTGGGAGTCGTTCTCTTTTGTCCTTTGGCTGATGCTTTATATTTCAAACAAACAAAAACCCTAAACAATTAAGTTTAGGGTTTTTATTTATATTACTGAAAATCAATAATCTATTATTTTGAAGCTCCTGCTTTTTCGATGATTTCTTCTTCAACGTTTTTAGGAACTTGTTCGTAGCATTTGAATTCCATAGAGAATGTACCACGACCTTGAGTGTTAGAACGAAGGTCTGTTGCATAACCGAACATATTAGCAAGAGGAACAGTAGCTCTGATAATTACGTTACCAGTATTTCCTTGAGGTTCTTGACCTTCAACACGTCCTCTTCTTCTTGAGATATCACCGATAATAGTACCAGTAAATTCATCAGGAATTTCGATTTCAACTTTCATCATTGGTTCAAGGATACAAGGTCTTGCTTTACGGCAACCTTCTTTGATAGCCATTGAACCAGCAATTTTAAATGCCATTTCAGATGAATCGACTTCGTGGTATGAACCATCATAAAGTTCAACTTTAACGTCAATCATTGGATATCCAGCTAAGATACCGCCTTCAAGAGCTTCTTCCATACCTTTTCTTGCAGGTTCGATGTATTCTTTAGGAATAGCACCACCGACAATTTTGTTTTCGAATACGAAACCAGCATTTTCTTCAGCTTTTGAAATTTTGATTTTAACGTGTCCGTATTGACCTTTACCACCTGATTGACGAGCGAATTTAGATTCTTGATCTGCATCACCTAAAATAGTTTCACG
>JAZLGV010000057.1:0-13723 GCA_045616505.1 Candidatus Gastranaerophilaceae bacterium
TCTTTTAAATCGTATTCTTCAAGACATTGACGAATAAATTCTTTTGTAAATCCTGTTTTCTTTTCTTCTGTTTTTTTCATTTTAATGTTCTCCTTTTTTATTATTCTACATCGGAGTTTCATTAAAATTTGTTATAATCCCCACAAAAATAAAAGAATTTATTATCACTCTTCTATTTTTATATTTATTTGAAAATTTCAAAATCTTTAACCTAATTTTTCTAATATCAAATCAATCAATTCGCCCACGTTATGCAAATTTACAATTTCTTTCATATTAAATTTTACATTAAACTCTTTTTCTACTGCGGAAATTAAAATAATATGCGTCAAAGAATCCCAACCCTCAACATCATCTGCGACAGTTTTATCAGTTAAAGTGACATCATCTAAATCCAAAACATCTTCAAAAATTTCTTTTAATTCACTATATAAATCTTCTCTATTCATAATCTAAGACACCACTTTTATTATCGATTGTTTATTAACATAATTTTCTATATTCAATGTCCAAATTGTATCTTCGCCGTTTGTTTCTTTCAAGCTAAACCCAAATTCTCTGAATAAATCTTTTACCATATTATTTTTTGGAGTTTTATAATAATATCCTACGATATTTAATATTCCTTGCTCTTTTGCAATTCTTACAAGTTCATCTAACATCGCAAATTCCATACCACGTTTCAAAACTCTACAACTCATCAAAAATAAATCTATATGCAAATCTGTTTTATCTTTTTTTCCTATAACTACAGAAACAACACCATTATCGCCAAATTTGTCCTGTAATTTTCCATACAAACAAACATTATCTTCTGAAGTTGAAATTTGCTCTATTTCACTTTTTGAGTATCTTCTTGTTGTAAGATTAAATTGATTTGACTTATTTGTAAGTTGCGCAATTCTTTGCATATACAAATCAGAAAAAGGTTTTATTTCTGCTTTCATATCTAAAGATTTTAAATATTCATCATAATTTTCACAAACTTGCTCTAATTTTTTTCTTTCAACATTTGATTTATACATATCATTTTTTGACAAATCGTCTTTTGACAAAGCTGTGGTTTCAAAATACCCGTGTTTGTCAATTTCTTTTATATATTCTTCAACCTGCGAAATTTCAACGACACACGCATCTTTTATATTTTGTTTAACAATTTCTCTTTCTGCAGGATTATCATCAACAAAAACTAAACTTTCAGGGGCTAAAGATAATTCATTCGCTATTTCTAGCATATTTTGACTTTTTGTATTCCAATTAGCTTTTATTGATATAAAATCATCAGGTTTTAAAATTGAATCTGGATGATTTAACCCTGCAAGTGCGTTATCTTCATCATTTTTTGAATTTATATTTAAGATAACACCCAAAGACTTTAATTTTTTTAAATATAATTGAAATTCACTATATGCTTGACTAGTTGCAGTTTCTTGCCCGATTTCAAGATTTTCAACTCCATCATCACCAACAACGCCACCCCATAAAGTATTATCTAAATCAAGCACAAAACCTTCTTTATTTTTTCCATAAATTGATTTTATAATAAGGTTTACATTGTATGCCAAACGTGGAATGGCATCTAAATCGCAACAATATTTATACATATACCAAGCAGATAAATTATGCCATTTTTCTAACCCATAATTTGAAGCGACAAAATTCAAATCATTGATATAAAAATTATCATTTTTTTGAGCAAAATCATAAAATTTCATATTTAATTCAGAAATAAAATTCATCAACCCATGACAATCAGAAACATCTTTATTTCCCAATAATCGATAACAAGGTTGTTCAAAATTATTCTGTATTACTGTACAACCAAATGTTTCAAAACATTTTTTCCACATTTTTAAAAACTTTTCATATTCTACTTGAAGTTTTTGTTTAACATCTTCAACAGAATCTTTTATATCAGGAACATTAACTAAATTTTTATATGAAGTATGAAACCAAACCAAATCTGGTTTAAAAGCCTTCAATTTTTCGTCATTGAACATAACATCTTCATAATATTTGTTATATTCACATTCATAAAAATTTGCTTCTATTCCGTTAAACAACAAAAACAAATCCAAAACTTTTACAATATCATGGGTAGTAGAACCACCTAAAACTGCAATATTTTTCTTGATTTTTTTTACACCATTATTTAACAAAGCTTGTTTTATTGCTTTTGTTTTGAGCGATAAAATAAAAGGTTCACTTGGATATTCCAATTGTTTATAAAAATCTTCCACTTATTTTCGCTCCTGAACTAATTCAACAATCATTTGATTAGGTAACATTATAAAACAAATTTTCTCAAAATATGTAGCCTCTGTAATTGAAGAAATTATAATTGCACCAAGTTCATTAACTAACATATCTAAATCTTTTTCAATATTATTTGTAGAATATGCAAAATGATAAAACTTTATACCTTTTGCTAAAATAGAAGCTAATGGTCCAGCGTCATTCAAATTTTCTAATAATTCTAACGTTGGTTGATTTTCAGCAGATATAAATAAACCTTTGATTTTTTGAATTTCGTCACAAAAAACCTCTGAACTTTTTGTATATCCAAGTTTTTCAAATATTTTAAATTCTTTTTCTATATTTTTTGTTGCTACACCAATATGATGCAATTTTAAATTTCCAATTTCTTTCATTTCGCACAATACCTCTAAAACTATTTTACAAAAAGAAAAATTATAAAATAACACTTTTATTAATTTATATTAACAAAATTTGATATTTTTTAAAACTAAAATTTGACAAGAATAAGTATATAAAGTACACTAATTAAGAGCATTTACTACGTTCGTAGAAAACAAAATCAGTTACGAACATTCACATTTGGAGTCGAAAAAAGGCAATTTTTTTTTAAAACTAGACTTTATATTAATAAGTGAAGAAATAGCTATTGCTATGACATGTTAGACAAAAGGGCAAAGGACTTAAATGAAAGTATCATCAATTAACAATATTCAAGCTAACAAGAATATTAAAAATGACAAAAACAAAATGCCTAACCAAACAAACTATCTTTCAAACAACGTGGCTAAAGATAGTGTTTCATTTGGTGGTGCTGGCACTAAAGCAGGAAATGTAATTACTAAAATTTTCAAAAAATTAGATAATGCAAACTTCTTCGTAGAATTTTTAATCGTTGATTCTTGCAGTATGGTTATTCCAAGAATTTTAGTTGGCTTAAACAGAGATAAAAAAGAACTTGGTCATTTGAACTATAAAGCAGCCAAAGAAGAAGCTGGTAGAGAAATTTTCTCAGGTCCTAGCATGAACTTAATTCCAATGGGTATTTTAACAGCAGTTAGCGCTATTAAACCAGCAGCAAGAATGACACATAATTCTTTAGACGGTTTAACAGAAGCTGCTAAAAAATACGTTTCTACTGAAAATTTCAACGCAAAAGATATGGAAAAAGCAGATGGCTTTGCAAAACAACTTTTCAAAGAAGCATTCGGTGATAAAAACATAACAAAACAAGAACAAGCATTTACTGAAGCACTTGCAAAATCTACTAACAAAAATTTATCTAAAAAAGATATGAAAGCTGCAAAACAATCTTTCATTGATTTGGTAAAAGATATCAATAACAGCACCGTTAAAAAAGGTGCAGCAGCTGCAGTAGATGCTTCAGAAATGAATATTTCAGGAAAAACAATCAAAGCAGTTGATTTATTTGAAGACTTTTCTCAATATCAAAAAGATATTATGCAAAAAGTTTCAAAAGAAGCTGATAGCAAAAAAATGGTAGCAATGATAGACAAACTTAAAAAGAACAGAGTTGCATTAAAAGCAGTAACTGCAGCATCAGCATTCTTTGCAGTTGGTGGTTTCTTAAAAATATTACCTAAATTCTATCAACAAAAAGGTTTATCTCCAGCACAAGAAAGTGCACTTCTTGCTCAAAAACAAGCAGAAGCAGCTAAAGAAGGAGGTCAAGCATAATGCAAATTAACGCAATTAACAATACAAATATTAATAACGTAAATTCAATCAAAAAAGAAAACAATCCTTCTTTCGGAAAACTTAATACTGCAGGACTAAAAAGTTATATGAAAGATAACTTTACTCAATTAAACAAATCAGGTCCTATGGCAAGAGGTATGTTTGTACTTAACGCATTTACATTCCTACTAGGAAGCAGAATTGTTACAGCAAGAGATGCTGACGAAAAAAGAGAAATTGTTATCAGGGATATCCCAACAGTTCTACTTTCTGTTTTAGGTGTACCTATGATTGAAAAAACTGCTGCAAAAGTTATCAACAAAACAACTGGTTTTGCAGTTAATCAAAAATATGATGTTTTAAAAGAATGGTACCAAAACGGTAAAACTGTTATGAAAAATGGTAAAGAAGTAATTGAAAACGTTACTGATTTCAATGCATTCTCAAAAAGACTTTCAGATCAAGGTGCAGACATCAAAAAAGTTTACTCAACTTTGTCATCAGAAATAAAAGACTCTTTAGCTGAAATGAAAGGTTCAAACGAAGAAATTATTAAAAGCATAACTAATAAAAAAGGTTTACCTGAAAAAATCCAAGAAGCATTAAAAAGTGCAGAAAACGGAGCTTTGAAAAAAGCTAACAGCCTAAAAACAGCAACAAAAGCTCTTGGTTTCGGCTTAACTCTTGGTTTAATTGGTCTTTTAATTCCAAAAGTTAATATCGCAATAACAAAAGCTATTCACAAAAATGATTCTGCAAAGCCAGAAACTAAACAAGCTTAATATTTTAAATAATAAAAAGGCGACTTGAACAAAATGTTCGAGTCGCCTTTTTTATTTAAGAAAATACTCCGCCTAAATAATACATCTTATCAAGCATTGTTTTTATATCTAAAGCACTTGCAGTTGGTTGAGGAGCACCCTGTTGAGCTAAAATATTTTTAGCAGCATCAGTAAATACAACTGCAGCTTCGGCTCTCAACTGAGAAACATTTGCCTGAATAATAGAATTACCTTGTGCTGAAGTATTCATTTCATCAACTTTTGCATTAAAACGATTATAATCTTCCGAAAAATCACCAGAAGCAGAAAGTCCAACTCTAGACATCAATGCTGCCCACGCAATCGCTTGTGGTTCTACTGTATTTTTTGGAAGTTTTCCGTCAACTAAATTTGTTGCAGAAGAACTCATAGCCTTATATAATGCCTGTACATCAATATACGCATTTCCTGTCTCTCTAACACCGTATTGACGCATCAAAGCTCTAAATTTGGTAGCAGAAATTACTTGACCAAACATTTGGTATTGATATTTTTGAAAATACATATTGGTATCATCTATTGCTGAAACAACCAAATTTTAACTCTCCAAAAAGACATACGAATACACATGGAAAATCGGCTACTTTTGGAAAAAACTTTATAGCAAATAAAATTTTCGTTACATTTCGTTACAAGATTTTTATTTTTTCTTTTTATAAGCAGGTTTTGAAGATTTTTTCTTTTTGATTATTTTACAAGAATCGTCTTGCATATCAATTTTTCCATCAAAATCATTATCAATACCATCACGACAAGAACCAATTGATTCAGGTGATTCAGCTCTAGCTGAATATTTCAACCATTTATTTGGTATTCTTGTCCATAAATATTCAAAAAACTTTTTATAGAATATAGTAACTTGAGAATTTTTTATAACCACAACATTTTCATCGTTCTTACTTTCGCCACTTTTCGATAAATTCATTGAACCAACTATTGTATATGTATCATCTATCAAAATTGTTTTTGAATGTAATTTTCCTGCGAAAATTTCCGTTTTAACAGGAATACCTGCAAGTCTTAATTCTTTAATTTTAGAATGACTTTTGGCGTGAGAATTTGTCGCATCTAAAATAATTTTCACTTTCACACCACGTTGATGAGCTTTGATTAAAGCTTCTGTTAATTCTTTATGAGTCAAAATAAATGTTGGAATATAAACATAATTTTTCGCATTATCTATCAATGGAATAATTTTGTTTGTTATAATTTTATCTTTTGGAGAAAAGCCATAATCTATTTCAGTACCATTAATATTTATTGGACTATGAGAAAACTTTTTCTTTTGTGAATGAAATTTTCCAAAATACATTTGATTAAACTCTTTTTCAAAATCATTAGCGATTTGTTCTGATTTTATCAACAATGAACCATTTGAATTAAACGAAGACATATCAGTATTTGAAATATTTGCAGAACCTGTAAAAACAATCTTTTTATCGATTACAAAAAATTTGTTATGCATAATTGAAATTGAAGTTTCAAAATTATTATTTTCGATTATTTTAGACAAATAAAAAGTATCAGGATAAATATTTGTATTTTTGTTTGTGTCATAAACAAATCTAACTTTTACACCCCTTGCAATTGCTTGTTTTAAAGCATTTTCTAATTTTGGAATTTTTGTATATCCATATATTGCAAAATCAATACTTTCATTTGCAGAATTAATTTCATTCACCAAAGCTTGACACATCTGAGATTTACAAAAATTATCAGGTTTATTAGTTCTTGTCATATCAGTCAAAAACACCTTTAAATAACCTAAATCAAGAAACAAAGGTGGCGCTTTGATATCTGGAATAAAATCGTCTGTAAAATAATCAAATTTATTTTCTGAATTCTTTTTTGATTTTTTAGACAAGCAAAACTTACAAGGTTTTGCATCTTTTCCGACTTGACTACGTAAAATTATTTGACTATTATGTGCCAAAAGTCCGTATTTACAATTTAATTTATGATATTTTTGACTTTTATTATTATAAATAACTAAATCTAATTTTCTAACATTTTCTAGAGTTTTTAAAAACTTTTTTAATTTAGGATTTTTTCTTTTTACTGCTAAACCATTATCAATCAACAATTGTTGATAATCTTTACTATCTACAATAATTCTATTATTTACAACTTTTACTGTTTTATTTTCTAAAGTTTCATTTGCAAATTTTTCAGCTAAATAACCAAGTCTTAAAGCATCTTCTAAACTTATATTTAACGTTTTTAAAAGAACTTCAGTATTATTATATGGAACTGTCGAAAAACTAAAAACTTCAGATAACTCAACTATTTCATCATTGTCAGCAACTCCGTTTTTATTAAAATCAACGACTATTTCAGTTGGAGTTTTTATTTCAATGACCGTGTAAGATTGTTTTTTAAACAAAACAAATACTGTAAACGCAATAAAAGATAATATTACGAATAAAAGAGAAAAACGCTTAAACACATTTACCCCTTGTAATTTACAATATCAAAACCTAATCGTTTAATCTTATCTTCTAAATCTCTATCTTGAGTAATTCCAAACTCTACTACATGATGATTTTTAACTTGTTCATTATACTTACAAGGATGAATTAAAGCTTCTGCTACAACATTATCCATTTCTAATTTTTCTAAACCTTTAAAAACAGTTTGACTATCCATCATACCTGTATAACCAACGCCTAGCAAGAAATCATTTGTATTTAATCCATATTCCTTCACCACATTTTTATTTTGTGAAGTAAAAGAATTTAATAACAAAATTTTCAAAATATTTGGAGGATATTTCAAAGACACATGTTTTTTTATACTTGGAACAAGATAAAATTCCTCATGTTGAGTTCTAATTTGAGGAATACCATATTCTTTAGCTAATTTTGCAGTTAATTTAAAAATATTCGGAATAGCATGAACATGCACATGTGAATCAATATGAGTAGGTTTTACATAATTCATTATCAACTCAATTTGAGCTCTAAATTCTTTTTCAATTTTTTCTAAAAAAGAAGCATTAGAAGATAAAGCTATCAATTTCAAATAACCATCATTAAAAGTATCACCACCAACTAAAGCTTTACCTTCAATAATATTCAAATGAACACCAACACCCAAATTAGGACATTCTGGAATAATTTCTTCCATAGCTGATTTAAAAGCCGAACCATTTGCACAAACACTTGTACTTTTCAAAAAACCGTTTTGATGACCTTCCAATACAGCTCTATTAAACTCTGTTGTCATTCCAAAATCATCAGCATTTAGTATAAATTTTTTGTTACTCAAAATAATATCCTCTTGCTCTTATAACCAATATATTGTAACATAAACATGCATAATTATAATTGGGGATATAAAAATGGTTAAACCTACTCTTGCGATAATAATACCGTGTTTAAACGAGGAATTACTTGTTGAAAGCACTGTAAACAGATTATTTGAAGTTATCAATACTCTAATAGAAAAAGATAAAATCAAAAAAAATAGTTACATTTATTTAATAGACGATGGTTCAACTGATAAAACATGGGAAATCATTGAAAAATTGCATGAGCAAAACCCACTTGTAAAAGGTGCAAAATTTGTAAAAAATTACGGAAACCAAAAAGCTCTTGTTGCAGGACTTTTAGGTGTTAGAGAAATTGGTTGCGACTGCGTTGTTTCTATTGATGCGGACTTACAACAAGATGAATGGGCAATCGAAAAATTTATTGATAAATATTCTGAAGGATATGACATTGTTTGCGGTATCAGAAACAGTAGAGATACAGATTCCTTCTTTAAAAAATATACAGCACTTTGTTTCTACAAAGTAATGAACTTACTCGGCGCAAAAATTCCAGTAAACCACTCTGATTATAGACTTGTAAGCAACAAAGGACTAAAAATATTAGAACAATATCCTGAAAAACAACTATTTTTAAGAGGTTTCTTCAATGAAATCGGATTGAAAACAGCCTATGTGAATTTTGACGTAAAACCAAGAATGTTAGGAAAATCAAAATTCAACTTCCTAAAACTACTAGGATTAGCACTTAATGGTATAACTTCATTTAGTATTATTCCTCTTAGAATTATCGCTGTTTTAGGTTTTATAATGGCTCTTGCCAGTCTTGGATATGGACTTGAAGTTATGTACGAAAAATTAATTCTTAACTGCACTCCTAAAGGCTGGGCAACACAAATTTGCTTACTTACATTCTTTGGCGGTATTCAATTATTCTGTCTTGGTATCATTGGCGAATATTTAGGACAAGTTTATAGAGAAGTAAAAGCTCGTCCAAGATATGTTAATGACATAGAGTTGAAATAATTAAAATAATTATTAAACTATTATTACCAAGTCAAAAATAAGCAAAAAAAAGCCGACTTTACTAAAAGACGGCTACTAGACTTGGGGAGGAGGTTATGAAAAACCATTTAGGTCTTTCATACTAATGATTACGGCACTGAAATATGAAAACTTTAATTTTTTATTTAAATCTCATCCGAATAGTTTACATTTCTTAATTATTTTTGTATAATAAAACAATGAAAAAACTAAAAAATATACTACTTATACTGATATTTTCAATATGTTTTCTACAAGCAGAAACTTTTGCAGATAATATACGCCTTAGAGATTACGATGGTATAGAACTTGCAAAAGGAACTTTTATTTCTGTAATGGCAACAAAAGAAATTTCGACTTTTTATGATGATGTCGGAACAAAAATAGAATTTATAGTAAATACAGATACGTTTTTGAGAGATATAAATATAATTCCTAAAAATTCAAAATTTTTCGGTTACATATCAAACATCAATGACCCAATTGTTGGTTCTGATGCCTCTATGGTTATAAAAATTGTAAAACTACAATTAACAGACGGATACGAGATGCCAGTAAAGGGATATATTTATTCACCTAAATCTAATATTTTAGGTGGGAATGCAACAGAACCAGCTTCATATATTACAAAAGTGTCAAAACGACAAGGTATGCCTTACCAATTAGGTTTTGTTCCTGGAGCAACACTAAAAATGGGAAAACATTACTCAATCGCAGCTGGAACAGATTTACTCGTTGTACTTGTTGCACCACTTTATATTACACATACTGTTACAAATTGACAAAGTAAACATTTCGCTTCATAATGATATTGGTAATACGTTTGGAGTATAAATTATGTATAAGCAAACAGTTTGCATGTTATTAATATCATCAATGATTAGTTTTGCACCAGCTTTTGCTGATCAAAATTTTCAATATAGCTTGCCACAACAAACATCATCAAGTGCTAACACTTTAAAAGGACGTTTGGTGAAAGTTCAAGAAGGAACAACATTCCAAGCTGTAACATCTTCTACCATTGGTTCAGCCTTCATGACAGAAGGTCAAAGTGTAAATGCATACTTGGGCACAGATTTTTACGCAAACGGTACTTTGATTGCACCTGCAGGAAGTACAGTTTCAGGTTTTGTAGTTAATGTTTCAAAAGCAAAACACGGAACTATAAGTGGAAGCATAAAAATCAGATTTACAGAAATTTTAACTTCTTACGGTTCTAGAATACCTATTTCAGCTTACATCAAAACAAAAGATGGAACAGGTGTTTTGCGTGGAGCAACAACAGCAACTGTTACTAAAGAATACGCAAAAGATGCAGTAATAGGTGCAGGAGCAGGGGCATTAACTGGACTTGTTGCAGCAGCTATTGGCGGAGGAGCTATTGGTCAAACAACAGCAATTATGACAGGTGTTGGTGCTGGTGTTGGACTTGTAAAATCAGGAATTGATAAAGGTGAAGATGTAGAAATACCTTCAGGAGCTAGTATTGAACTTATATTAGATCAACCAATAACAATTTCTCCAAACAACAATAGCTATAAATATTAGTAAACTGACTAATAATAAAAATTACAAAATGATATAATATAAATTACGCAATAATATAAGAGACGAGGGGAGTCTTAAAAGAAAATAAATGGCAATTTTGGGAAATAGAGGTAGTTTCGTAACAACAAAAGAAACTAAAAAAGAGACATATACTATTCCTGTTGTGGTTCAAAAATCAGAAGAAGGAATATCATTTAAAAAATCTTTGATTTTATCAACAGTATTACACCCGACTGTAATCTGTTTAGCTTGGCTATGTGTTTTTGTTTTAGCACTTATGGGAATTACTTTTTCAATGTTTGAAATGCCAAAACAAAAAATGGACGATATTGAATTTGTATTAGTCGATAATCTACCCGAACAAATGCCAAAAAACAAAAACACAAAAAATCGTTCAGATAGAAATACAAGAACAGGCGGCATAAACGATCCAAAAAGAAAAGTTTCAATGCCTTCTCCTGCTCCAACAAAAAAAGTAGCACAAAGAAAAGCCACTGCTGGCCAAAAATCAAAAACACCTTCATTAACAGAAAAAGTAAAATCAACAATAAAACCTATTAAACCAAATAATAAACCTGCAGGACAAAAATCATTGACTCAACCTAAAAAAGGTCCTGAGCCAAAACCTGCACCACCAACAGCAAGACCATCTGTCAGACCGGTAAATCATCCAAAGGCAACTACTGTGCCTCGTTCT
The DNA here is from genome assembly GCA_045616505.1 of Candidatus Gastranaerophilaceae bacterium. Taxonomy (GTDB): domain Bacteria; phylum Cyanobacteriota; class Vampirovibrionia; order Gastranaerophilales; family Gastranaerophilaceae; genus JAKSUT01. The sequence continues at coordinate 11,333 of JAZLGV010000057.1, forward strand.
AGTTTTACCGTTCCTGTTCCAGCAGGTGGAACTTCAACAAAAAAATATTATGCAACAGGTCCAGTAGGTGGACAAGGAACTGCAACATCAGGAGGTTCAGCAACTGGAACTGGTAGAAGATATGCACCAACTCCTTCTTTAGCACCAACTAGAGGAACAGGCACTGGTTCAGGAAGTGGAACAGGCTCAAAACTATCAAGAGGTTCTTCTGGATATGGTAGCGGCGGCAACCCAGGAGGTGGCGGTGGAGCACCAGGAATAGACTCTTTAAGAGAAGCTGATTTTGGTCCATATATGCGAGAACTTCAACGTCGTATAAAAATGAACTGGGATCCTCCAAAAGGAAACGAAAGTAAAAGAGTTGTTCTATTATTTAGAATTGCAAAAGATGGCAGACTGCTTTCAGCAAGAGTATTCAAATCTTCAGGTTTGCCAAATGCAGATAAAGCAGCACTACATGCAGTAGAATTAACAGCACCTTTCAGACCGCTTCCTGCTGCATTTAGAGGACAAAGTATCGATATTCAATTTACATTTGACTACAATGTATTTGGAGCATCATACCGTTAATTTCAAAAAGTATTACACAACAAAGAGGATAAAAACATGGATTTACTAATTAACTCAATACAAATGGACTGGCCTGTATTATTACCAATCTTAATCTGTTCAATTTTGGTAGTAGCAGTAGCTTTAAACAGATGGTCTTTTTACAATAAAAACAAAAGAGACGTAATTCAATTTATTCCAAAATTACACAGCGAATTAAAAGACAACAACCTAACAGGAGCAGAAAAACTTGCAATCCAATTAGGCGGTGTAATTGGTGAAGTAACAGAAGAAGCAGTAAGAATTTTCTCAGAACAAAAGAAAGGTTTTTCTCGTTCATTTGATATTGCAGCAGCATTAGCAACAAGAAAACTAGAACATCACCTTACTATTATGGGTACAATCGGTGGTGTAGCACCATTCTTAGGTTTGTTCGGTACTGTTGTTAGAATTTTATACACATTCCAAGATTTAGCAAGCAAAGGTAACCAATCAGCAGCCGTAGCATCTGGTATCGCATCAGCGTTGATTGCTACAGCATTCGGTCTTGGTGTTGCAATCGTTGCAGTAATTTGCTACAACTCATTCCAAGCAATCGTAAAAAGATATGAAGATGATTTCCAACTAATCAAATTATTATTCTTGAGTTTTGTAGATTCAGATGAAGAAGTAAAAGTTGAAACAGCTTCAAATATTACACTAAAATAAGAATTTAAGAGAGTAAATAAAAAATGGCAATTAAAGGTTCAAAAGGTAAAGACGCAATGTTTACGGAGATTAATATTACTCCGTTAACCGATATATTTTTGGTTTTGTTAATCATAATGATGGTTGTTGCTCCAACATTCCAATCTAATGATTCATCAATTAACGTACCAGAAATTAATAGTGGCGTAACTATTGAACAAAAAAATGCAACTGTTTCTGTAACAAAAGAAGGAAACATGTTCATCAACGGCAAACCTATTTCACCAGATAAATTAGTTGAAGAATTATTAGCAATAAAAGATACTTTAGAAAAAAAAGAAGTTGTTGTTAAAGCTGATGAAATGGCAAAAAGTTCAGAAATTATGAGCATTATGGATGCTGCAAAAGAAGCTGAATATACAAAACTTATTCTTGCAGGAGAGCCTCTATCTAAAAAAGAACAAAAAAACCTAGAAGAAGCTCCTCAACAATATCAACAAGAACAAGAAGTTGTGCCTCAAGAAGCTTCTAGTAGAATAGCTCCTGACGACACAGATTGGAAAGAATAAAAGGGGACAAAATGTCATCAAGAGAACGTGATAGTTTTAATGAAATAAATATAACTCCATTAACAGATATCTTTTTGGTACTACTTATCATAATGATGGTAATTGCACCATTACTAGACCAACAAGGTTTGAACCTTGTAGTTCCTGAATTGGTTGAAGAACAACAACTACAAAAAGATTCTAAAATACTTACATTCTTTGTCTCAAACGACAACAGATATTTTATTTCAGAAGACCAAGAAGTATCAGTTTCTGATTTAGGAAGTGTTATAAAACAAAAATCACCTGAATTTCCTGATGGCTTAATGATAGAAGCTGCACCTGATGCAACACACGGAGCAGTTGTAAAACTTATGGACGAAGCCAGAAACGCAGGAATAACAAACATTTCTATGGCTGGCGAAGATTAACCGTCATCAAAATAATAAGTGTATTTAGTACATTTCAACAATAGCGTGCGTTTTACACTATTAACAATTGTAAAACATTTGATATTATTGACTTACAAGACACTTGTAAAAAACACTTAATATGTTATAATAGTAGTAGGAGATTTCAGGTAAAAGTTTACATCGAATCTTCCAGA
>JAZLGV010000058.1:0-14804 GCA_045616505.1 Candidatus Gastranaerophilaceae bacterium
CAATTCCTTATCTTGCACCCACCTTATGATGACATTATCAAGTTTTCAGATAAAAAAGAAGATTTGTCTAACTGTGAAACAACTGAACAATTCTATGATATGTTCGAAAAAGTTGCTAAAAACGGTTATGATTTGCTTGAAAAAGGACGTTTTGCAGCATTGATTATTGGAAACAGTTATAAAAATTCTCAAGAAATACCTTTAGCTTTTAAATGTATGGAAAGAATGGCTAATTTAGGTTTTGTACTTAAAGCTACAATTGTTAAAGATATTCAAGGTAACGAAAGAGCAAAAGGCCGTACTGCAAATCTTTGGAGATATAGAGCGCTTGCTGGTGGCTATTATATCTTTAACCATGAATATATTTTCATCATGCAAAAAGTTTAATTTTTGTAAAAGTGAATTGAATATTAGGCAATAAAATTTTTTACTCACTTTAATTTACTTGTGTAGATTAAAGTGAGTTTTTTCATGAATATAAATTTTTCAAATACACAAAGTTTCGGTTCAATTAAAAATCCAGTAAAACCTTTTGAAATAGATACTCCTCAAGGAAAATTGTATGTTTCAGAGGTTACTAAAAATACTTATAATTACAAAAATACGGCAAAATACATTTCAAATTTTGCTACTAATAATATTTCAAAATCAAAAATATTTGCTTTTATTTCTAATGCTTTTATTAAATCTTCTGCTCCTGAAATATTAAGCAATAATGATGATGCAACATTGTTGGTTGCAAGAGATAAAGATAACAAAATTTGTGGTTCTTTGTTTGCTTATGCAGATGAAAAATCTAAAAAAATGTTAGAAATTTATGACGTCGCAGTCGATAAAAAATATAGAGGAAACAACGTTTCTACAAAAATGTTCAATGCTATTTCAAAAGATGATTATGATGAATTATTTTTACAAGCAAAAAATTCGGCTGTTCCAGTTTACAAAAAATGGGGTTTTGAAGAATTTAAACCTAAAGATAAAAAGGAAGAAATTGTTTTGAAGCTTGTTTCTTTGGTAGGAACTGTCGCTTCTTTTACTATGATGCACAAAAGTTTGAATGAGAATAGCAAAACTTGGCTGCAGTATATGACTAAAAATATAAAATAATTATTTAACTTTTATGTTATTATCGTTATATGAAAAACGGTGATATTGTTGAATTAAATATAGAAAAACTTTCAAACTTAGGCTATGGAATTGCAAAACACGAAGGACAAGTTGTTTTTGTGGAAAATGCTTGTCCTGAAGATGTTGTGAAAGCAAAGGTTACTAAAGTTACGAAAACTTGGGCAAATGCAGAAGTGGTAGAAGTTGTCACTCCATCATCACATAGAGTAGAACCGTTTTGTGCAATGTCAAAAGTTTGTGGCGGTTGTCAATTACAGTTTGTTGATTACGATTATCAACTTGTTTTGAAAAAACAAATCGTTGAAGATGCGATAAAATCTATCGGCGGACTTGATATTGAAATTAAAGACACTATTGCAAGTCCTAATCAAAAAGAATATCGCCATAAAATTCAGTATCCTATTTCTCAAACAAAAGTTTCCAAAAGAATTTTGGCAGGTTATTATAAACAAAAAACTCACGAAATCGTTAATATTAAACATTGTCCAATTCAACCTCAAATTTGTGATGAAGTAATTGATTTTATCAGAAATAAAGCCTTTGATTTTTCTATCTCAGGCTTTAACGAAAAGAAGCACACCGGTGATTTGAGACACGTTGTGTTGAGAGTTTCTGTGGCAACAGGTAAAATTCTTGTGGTTTTGGTTGTTAATGCGACAAAAAGTTTTGATAGATTAAAAGATTTTGCAAACGCTATTTATTCAGAATTTAAAGAAGTTTCTGGCGTTTGTGTGAATTTCAATTCTAAAAAAACAAATGTTATTTTAAGTCCGAATACAGAACTTTTGGTTGGAAAAGATTTTGTTAAAGAACGCATTTTAGATAAAACTTTCAGAATTGGCGCAAATACGTTTTTCCAAATTAATCCAAAGAGTGCTGAAAATATTTTTGGATTTATAAAAAATTATATTTCAGAACATTTTGAAAATCCTTCTATTTTAGATGCTTATGCAGGTATTACATCAATTGGTATTTGTCTTTCTGATGTTGCTTCAAAAGTTGTGAGTGTTGAAGAATGCAAGCAATCTGTTGAATTAGCACAAGAAACTTGTGAAAAAAATGAAGTTAAAAACGTTGAACTTCACAACATGGACGCTGCAAAATTCTTTGAAAAAGAACTTAAAACAAAGAAAAGACGTTTTGATTGTGTGATTTTAGACCCGCCAAGAAAAGGCTGCACAAAAGAAAGTTTGGACTATGCGTATAGTCTTTCAAAAGGAAAAATCATTTATGTAAGTTGTAATCCTGCAACTTTGGCAAGAGATTTGAAATATTTGTGCGAAAAAGGTTGTAGTGTTGAATATATTCAACCGTTTGATATGTTTTGTCATACCTATCATGTTGAATCTGTCGCTGTTATTAACATAAATTAAAAAAATAATAGACTTCTGTGTATGTTTTTAGTACGATTTTGTTTGTAGATTTGAATGAGGCAGGATTTTAGCCCTCATTCTAACCCCTTCAAAAGTGCGAGGGGGACAGATAAAGGAGAAAAACAAATGCAAATTATTTTGAAAAAAGATGTTCAAAATTTAGGCGAAGCTGGCGACGTAGTTAATGTTAAAAATGGTTATGCAAGAAACTTCTTGCTTCCTCAAGGTTTAGCAGAAGTTGCTACAGATGGTGCTTTGAAAAATAGAGAACAAAACTTAGCAAGAATTAAAGCAAAACAAGAAAAATTGCACCAAGAAGCTCTTGAAACAGCTAAGAAAATCGAAGCTATGGGTCAATTAGAATTGAGTGCAAAAGCTGGCGAAAGCGGAAAATTATTCGGTACAATTACTACTAAGAAATTGACTGAAGAAATTTTAGCTAAATCTGGTTTGGAAATTGATAAGAAAGATATTTCTTTGAATGCTCCAATCAACAAAGTTGGCGAATACAAAATGCTAATTAAATTAACTTCAAAAGTTAAAACTGAATTAGCAGTTGTTGTTACAGCTTCTGAAATCTTGAAAGAAGAAATCGAAGAAGAAACTGTAGAAGCGTAAATTATTTGTAAGTGGGTGTAGGTTTTCTATGCCCACTTATTTTAAAAAAGTTGTTTAGTATTTGGGTTATATGGATAAAAAAGATTTAAGTTTATGTGCGTTGGCGATAGGTTCACTTCCTCATAGTGTTACTTCAGAGGCTATGGAATTAGTAAAAGACTGTTTTTCAACTATTCCTTTTTTTCCACAATTGGCTAATGTTCAAAAAAATGAAGATATGGTTTTTCAAATTCTAGAAAGAATGGCTGGGGTTGTGCATACTCCAGAAAAATTTTATATATCTTCTGAATCTGAAGACTTTTTTATGGGGTTGGAAGAATTGTTTATGGATTATGAAGAATGTATCGCTGATAGTTCTTCTCCAACTTTAGACAAATATTCTATTTCAAAAGATTATTCTTCTAGTTTTAAACCATTTTTAGATATTGTAAAAGAGGAAAAACCTAAATTTGCAAAAGGTCAAATAATAGGACCATTTACTCTTGCAACTTCTATGAATGATCAAGAAGGTCGATGTGCTTTTTATGATGAAACTCTAAGAGAAGTAATTGTTAAAACTCTTATATTAAAAGCTTTATGGCAAATAAAAAAGATTAAAGACGCAAATCCAAATACAACACCAATAATATTTATGGATGAACCTTCTATTTCACAATTAGGTACTTCTGCATTTATAACTGTTTCACAAGAAGATGTTATTTCTATTTTGAAAGAAGTTTCTGATGTTATAAAAGAAAATGGTGGTTTGAGTGCTATTCATTGTTGTGGAAAATGTGATTGGACTATTCCGATAAAAGCAGGTGTTAATATTTTAAATTTAGATGCATTTATGTATGCTGAAAATTTGAGTTTGTTTGCGGATGATGTCAAAGATTTTATAAATAATGGTGGCTATATTACTTGGGGAGTCGTTCCAACATTAGACGTAAAAGCGTTAAGTGAAATAACATTAGAAAAAGCGATTGAGAAATTTGAAAATGCAATTAAATTATTGGTAAATAAAGGTTTGGATGAAAATATGTTGTTGTCACAAAGTTTGGTTTCAACTTCTTGTGGTGCAGGTGGTTTGAGTGTTGAACTTGCAAAAAAAGCAATGACATTAACAAAAGAATTATCAGAAAGTTTAAAGGAGAAATATATTGACTGTTAAATTAGCGATTACTGGAAAAAGTGGAAGCGGAAAAACAACTGTTACAAAAGCTTTTTTGAATATATTTAAGGAATCATTTCCTGACAAATCGATTTTACTTTTTGATAATGATTTATCAAGTGAATTAGGTCATAGCTTCGGGCTTGATATCAGAAATACTATTTATGGTATTAGAAGCGGTAAACACGAATATAAAACAGGTATTCCTGCAAATATGACAAAACAAGAATTTGTCGAATGGGCGTTGGAAGATATTATTGTTTCTTTGGACGAAAATATTGATATTATTGTATCTTGGTTTGTTGGTTCAAAAGATTGCAGATGTCCTATAACTAAACAAATTAATGATGCTTTGGTAAAATTAATCGAACGTTATGATTTTGTTATTTTTGATTGTGAATTTGATTTGAAATATTTAAATCAGCTTGTTGATACAGATATTGATGAAACAATTATTGTTGCAAACGCATCTGCTGAATCTGCTCATTTAGCAAAAAGAATTGAAGAGTTTTCCGCAAAATACGCAGCAGGTGGTCAAATGGGGGTTGTTTTAAATAAAGTTGAAAATGCTGAAATGACTAATGTTTGTAACTTGTTGAAGACTTATGATTTAGAAATTTTGGGTGTAATTCCAAAAGTTGAAAATTTTGATTCTATTTCAAAAGAATCAACTGTTATTACAGATGCTATAAAACAATTCTATTTCAGACTTAATCTTCCTCAGTGCTAGATTTTTGAATGAAATAAATAGCAATAATGCTTATTACTATTATAAATAGGCTTACTATTTGTGCTATTGGAATTCCTGCAATATTTAAAATACTATCTATTCTTATGCTTTCAATAAGTAATCTTATTATTGAATACATTATTAAGTATGAAAAGAATATTACACCGTTTTTCTTTGCTTTTTTTCTGATAATAAAATATAAAATTGTTAAGACAAATATGTTTAGTATGCTTTCATATAAAAAAGTTGGATGGAAGAAGCTGTATTGAATGTATTCAAGTGGTCTTTTAGAAATAGGTATGTATAGTTTTAGAAAGTTATTGCAAGGCAAACCAAATGCTTCGGAGTTGAAGAAATTGCCCCAACGTCCAATGATTTGTCCAATTATAATACCGTATGTAAAAATGTCACATATTTTTAAAAAATTAAGTTTTTGTTTTTTTGTGTAAATGAAACCTGCGATAAAACCACCAATTAAACCGCCATGGATAGATAATCCTCCTTGCCATATTTCAAATATTTCAAGGACGTGTTTTGCGTAGTATTGAAAGTTTAAAATGCAATAATATAATCTTGCACCAATGATTGCAGAAATTATAACTATTGGTGCGATTTCATAAATTATGTCGCTATTTATATCTTTGTAGTGTTTTTTGCAAATATGAGCAGAAAATATAGTTCCGCAAAATAGTGCAATTGCCATAATTATTCCGTAGTAATGTACTTTTATGTTGCCGATATTAAATGCAATTTCTGCAGGTGAAGAAAACATATTTTGCCTATTAGTTGTTCTCTGATGGAACTGTGTATTTCATAATTTGAGTTTGTAAGTAATTTATTCTTGATACAACTTCTTCTTTGTCTGCTTTTCCTGTTTTTTCAAGGTCTAAATATTTGTTGTATGCGTTAATTGACTCTTCATATAACTCTACTACTTTTGTTTTTGCTTCTTGAGAAAGTTCTGTTTTTGGGGTTTTAGTATTATCGTCATCAATGTTTTCTTTGTTTGTATCATCATCTTTAATTTCTACTTTTTCGCCTGTTAGAGTTGTTTCACCATTGATGATGCTTTTGCCAAAATTTTCATAAGCTACTGCAAGAGCATAATATGTATCAGCAAATGAAGGTTTAAGTTTTGTTGCATTATTAAGTGCGTCCACGGCAAGAGCATATTTTTCTGCTTGAGTGTATGCGATACCTAAATTGAAGTGAGTTTCAAATATTGTACTATCAAGGTCAATACTTGATTTTAGTCTGTTTATTGCTGTTTCATAATCACCACTATCAAGTGCTTGTTTAGCTTTGTTGTTAAGTTCTTGGACAGCGAAATTATTAATGCAAGCTGTTGATAAAACTGCTGCAAATAGTATTACAACTAATAAAAGTGCTTTTTTCATTAATACTCCTCCAAATTTGTTCTACCATTATTACATGAAAATATTTATTTTTGCAATATTAATAATTTAAGTTACAATATTCATATAAGAAGGAGTATTATATGTCAGATGATAAAGTTGTAAAATTAGGTTCTAAAAAAAGTAAGAAATGTTGTGAACATTCACACGAACCTGAAACTAATGAAACAAAAGACGAAGTTTTATATTGTAGTTTTTGTAAAAGACCTAACACTCAAGTTGTAAAAATGGTACAAGGTCCTGGGGTAAACATTTGTTCAGAATGTACTATGATTGCTGTTCAATATTTGATTTTAAATGACAGAATGTTGTCTTCTGAAGCTCAAATGATTTTAGATGCGTTTTGGGGGAAAAGTAGATAATGCCTCAATTAAATAAAATACAGCTAAAAGCAGAAGTTTTAACAGTTTTATCTAAAATTCAAATGGATATGGATGAAGCAATTGTTGCTGCTCTTTTAGAAACTTTAAATGCGCAAGAAGATAAAGAAACTCTTTTAGATGTTTTGGTTAAAGAATTAACAAGAAGTAGTGAGAAAAAAGCTGAAGCGATATGCTTTTTGATGATGAATCTTATCGAAAAAGAAATGCTAGAAGACGCATTGTGGAAAATTCTTAAATTAAAAAGCGTAAAAGATTCTGTTAAATCTATTATTTTGACTGTTTTAAAAGATTTAGGAAATGTAATTGATTATAATAAAATTGAAGATTGTTTTGACGATGTAGAAGAAGTTGTTGATGAAGGCACAAGACATTTATTGCAATCAGCAATTATAAATCCAGAAGCTCAAATAGATTTTCTTGATTTTGTATTTTCTTTATCAATTGAAGATAAAAAATTGTTAATTCAATCTTTAGGCGATGACTTTTCTTATGATAGTTTAGCAAATATTTTAAATCCGCTTGTTTTGTATTCTCCTGATGATGAAATAGGACAAATTTCTATTGATATATTAGGTTCGACAAAATCACAATTGGCATTATATTCACTTTATGAAGTTCAAAAGTTTTCTCAAAATGAAGTTACAAATGCACTTGTTAAAAAGAATATTTCAAAATTAAAGATTTCAGGTGTAAGAGAAGAAAATGCATTAGAATTTTATTCTGAATGTCTTTCAACAAAACCTTATGAAGCTTATTCAAGTTATCCAGATGGACATGGTAATCAAGCAATTATTTTCTCAAGAGAGCGTGAGGTTGATAATACAGTTCAAATGGTTGCAATCGTAATTAACGATATTATTGGAATTGTAGATTGTTTCGGTTTTAATTCAATATCAAAAGGTGAATTTTCAAGAATTGTTGAAAAGTTTTATGATTCTGCTGAGAGGCTTTATTTAGATTTTCATGTAATAAAACAAATGCTTACAAAGGCAGAAAATTTATCAAGAGCATGTGAAAACAAAATTTCTTATGAATATTTATGTTGGAAATCTTTGTTCTCAGATATTTCAGAAGAAGTAGTTCCGATTGAACATATTTTAAACGCAAAAGTTGAAACAAAAGAATTAAATCAAAACAGTTTTGAAAGTATTTGCGTGACTGATTTTGTTCAAAAGTGGTTTTTTACTTCAAATGATAATGATGCTTTTGCTGATTTAGTCAAAGAAATTGATGATTATATCAAGAAAGAAGATTATTCATTTGATTTAGAAAATCTTGTAAATTCTAATTATAATAATATCTTTGATAAAGATGAATTTGCATTATTAAGTGAGCGAATATTAAAATGTGCGTATTTGAATTTTCTTTGTGGAAAACGATTAGGGGCTCAATTATTTTATTCGTTATATCTCGATGAAAATATGAAACATAAGTTGGCTGAAAATATTATTAGAAAAAGTATTTATGAACATTATGTCGCTTTGAAATTTAAAAGAATTGATGACTTAAAAACTACAAATATTTTTGCATTAAAAAACAGAAAAGATGTAGTAGAGTTTTCAGAAGAACAAATACAAAAGGTAATTGATAAAATAGAAAGTTTGTGGGTAAAATAATTGCATAAGTTAATGGCATTAGATATAGGAACAAAACGTATTGGAGTTGCATTAAGTGATTATTTGCATGTTGTTTCAAATGGTCATTCTTGTGTAAGTAGAGTTCCTGAGTCAGATGCAATTACACAAATAAAAAAAATCGCAAAAGAGAATAATGTAGAAAAAATTATTGTCGGAGTTCCTTTTAATATGGATGGAACACAAGGTGGACAAGCAGAAGATTGTAAGAAATTTTCTGAAAACTTTGTAGGTGATTATGAGATTATTTACGAAGACGAAAGATTAACCTCTGATTTAGCAGAAGAAAATTTAAGAAATCGTAAAATAGATTTTAGAAAGAACAAAGGTTTGGTTGATATTGAAAGTGCTTGTATTATACTAGAACAATATATGAGCAGAAATTAAGGAAAAGAAAATGACAAAAAACGAAAGAGACTTAGTTGAAACAGTAGATGAAAATGGTAATGCAGTTACTTTTGAGCTATTTGATATAGTTGAAATAGATGATAAAGAATATGCTTTGTTATTGCCAGAAAACCATTCAGAAGAAAACGATGAAGAAACAGATGTAGTAGTTATGCGTTTGATTACTGAAGGTGAAGATTATGTCTTTGAAGCAATTGAAGACGACGAAGAATTTGAAAGAGTTTCAGAATTTATAGATAATATGGAAGACTAATTTATGTTTGAAAAATTTACTGAAAAGGCAATCAATGTAGTTACAGAGGCTCAACATCAAGCTTACTTGATGAAGAATGCTTATGTTCAACCAGAACATTTGTTAATAGCAATTATGGAACAAGCAAAAGGTGTTTCATTGAAATTGTTTAGAATGTATGGAATTACGGTTGAATCTGTAAAAGAATCTGTCGAAGGTAAATTGAGATTTGAAAAATCTGATAGAGAAGTTGCCAATATTCCTTTTAGTACAGAATTCAAAAATTTGCTTAAAGAAACATTGGATTTGGCAAGCAAAACAGGAAATAGTTATATTTTATTTGAACATTTATTTATCGCAGTTATTTCTGATAAAATGTCATATTGTCCAAGAATTTTAGAAGGGTTTAAGTTTGATATAAATAATGCAACAAATATTTTGTATAAAATGGTACAAAAGAAAAATAAGAAAAAACTTCACCCTGAAATCGATGATGTAAAAGAAGAAATACAAGTTTTTAATCCGGATGCGTTTTTTGAAGAAGAAAATTCATCAAAAATTTTGAAGCAGGCATGTGAATATTTATCTCAATCCAATAATGAAATGATAGGTACAGAACATATAATTTCAGCTATTTTGAAAACTGGTGATGAAAAAACATTGCAGATATTGAATGAGAACGGTATTCAATTAGATAAATTTATCGAAAAAACTAATGAGTTAAATTCAAGGGAATTAGAATTTGATAATAAATTGATTTTTACTCCATGTGCAAAACAGGTTATTGATACAGCTTTTCAGTTGGCAAAAGAATTAGGTTATCCAACGTTACGTGCTGAACATTTTATTTTAAGTTTACTAAATCTTAAAAAAGGTGTTGCGTATGAAACTTTTAAGGCATTAAATGTTAATTCTTCAAAATTAGAAGAAGAAATAATGAAGCCTATCGAGTATCAAATGCCTCAAGCTTTGACAATTTTGCGTTTGGCAAAACAAGAAGCTCGTCGTTTAGGAAGAAACGTAGTTGGTACAGAAATGATTTTGCTTGGTATAATTTCAGAAGGTACTGGTATCGGGTATAAAGTTTTACATGATTTAGAAATCTCATTGAAAGATTTAAGAGAATATATAGAAAAATTAATTGGTTATGGTAATGAATATTATGAAAATGATATTATTTACACAAGAAGAGCCAAAAGAGTTTTAGAAATAGCTTGGCAGAAAGCTAAAAAGTATAATCGTCCAAGAATTATGTCAGAACATTTGTTGTATGCAGTAACAACTGAACCATCGTCTGTCGCAATGATTGCATTAGAACATTTGGGTGTTGATGCTGTTGAAATCAGACAAGGTATCATGAAAGAAATTGAAGCATAAATAATGAAAGAAGCAGTTGAAAAGTTTTTAAATGAGTATGGAATTGATAAAAATAAGACATTTCTTGTTGGCTTTTCAGGTGGATGTGATTCATTATGTCTTTTAGATATTTTATCTTCATTGTCAAAAAAAAATAGATTTAGGTTGGTTGCTCTTCATTTAAATCATAATTGGCGTGGTGAAGAGTCTATGACTGAAATGAAAAATTGTGAAGATTTTTGTAATAAAAATGATATTGAATTCGCTTCAAAAATCTTGTCAGAAGATGTGAAAAAGAGTGAAAATTCTGCAAGAGAAGAGCGTTATAAGTTTTTCGAAGAATGTTCAAGGAAATATCCTAATTCAATAGTTTTTACTGCTCATACGGCTTCTGACAATGCCGAAACTTTGATTTATCGTATGGTCAAAGGTACAGGTGTAAATGGTTTGCAAGGGATAAAAGAAAAAACTTTGATGATGGGAGTTGAGATTTATAGACCGTTGATGAATTTTTCAAGAGTTGATACTCAAAATTATTGTTATTCAAATAATCTTGTTCCGAATAATGATTCTTCAAATTTTGATATAAATTACAATAGGAATTTTATAAGACATAAAATTATGCCACTTTGTAAATGTATTAATGAAAAAGCAGAACAAGCATTAAATAATCTTTCTGATTTGGCAAAAAGTTCTGAAAATATTATTGAAGAATATATTTCAAAAATTGAAAAAGATATAAAATTTGATAAAGGTTATGATACACAAAAATTTTGTGATTTGTCGATAGATGTAAAAAGATATATTGTTTTGAAAATGTTTTTAAATAATGACCTTGATTATGATTCAAAAAAAGTTGAACAAGTTTTAGATTTTATTCAATCAAATTCTAATTTGAATTCAGGGTTAAAAAAATCTGTTGCAAACAATTGTTGGATTTTTGTGAATAAAGAATATTTTTCTTTTATTTCTGATATTGGCAAAGAAAAAAGTGAAGAAGAAGTTGTTGTGTCTAGTTGTGGGGAATATAAATTTGGAGAATATAAATTTTCTATTCAATTATTTGACCAAACTCAAGCTGATATTAATTTTCCAAAAGATGATGAAAATATCGCTTACGTAAATCTTGATGATTTTGATAATTTGATTATAAGAACAAGAAGAGATGGTGATATTATTCAACCCTTCGGAATGAATGGGACAATGAAATTGAAAAAATATTTAAATTCAAAAGGATTAGAACAACATAAAAAAAATTCTTTAGTTCTTTTATGCAAGAATAATGAAGTTCTATGGGCTTGTGGAGTTGGTTTGAATGAAAAATTGAAAGTTGTTTCAAAAATTCCAAAATATGTGTTAAAATTATATAAATAGTGTGAGGTATAAAATGACAGATTTGTTAGATATAAAAAAAGAAGATATAAAAGTTCTTATTTCGTATGAAGATTTGGTTAAAAGAATAAAAGAAGTTGCCAAACAAATAAATCAAGATTTTGATGGTGAAGTTAAAGTTTTTTGTGTTTTAAAAGGTGCTGTTATGTTTACAACTGAACTTGTAAAATATTTGGATATGCCTTTAACACTTGATTTTATCCGACTTTCAAGTTATGGAAATGATTTTAAATCATCAGGCAGAGTGAGTGCTGTTGATATTTCAGTTCCAGATTTGAATGGAAAAAATGTTTTGATAGTTGAAGATATTATTGATACAGGTCATACTGCTAAATTTTTGTTAGATTTTATTAATGCTAATTTTAAAACAAAATCTACAAAATTTTGCGCATTGCTTGATAAAAAATGCTCAAGAAAAACCGATGTAGATGCAGATTATAGCTGTTTTGAAATTGATAATAAATTTATTGTAGGTTTTGGGTTAGATTATAAAGATTATTACAGAAACGTTCCTTACATAGGGTATGTTGAAGTTTAGTTATCCAAGTACAACCCAAAGTATTTTTTTAGTAAATTTTGCTATATATACAGATATGAGGCTGAAGATTATGTCGTAGAAGATTTTAAATCCACTTTGTGCAATCATCCAGCTTACGATAGTGTCGTAGTCTTCTTTTTGAATTGCTACGATGAAAAGCATGTATAATGTGCCGATTAAATGTATTGTTAGAACCCCGATTACTGTGGCACGTAATAAGTTTTTATTTGATAAAGATTTTTTTAGTATTGAACCAGAGAAAAACATTGCAGGAATGTATCCTACAATATAACCAAATCCGAATTGGAAAACATAATCAATTCCGCCGCCAAGAGCAAATACTGGTGCTAAAAATAATCCAAGTATTATGTATAAGATTGTTGAAAAAATACCAAATTCACGTCCTAAAAGGACTACTACAAACATTATCATCGGAATTTGTGGAATGAATTTAGAGTGAAGTAATAATTGGTTTGCGAATGCTGAACTTTCAGGGTTTACAATTCCTATTGCGTGGTAGAAGTTTGTAAAATTAATTTGTGTAAAAGTTGATACCACGATTAAAAAAGTACACCACGCAATTAAAACCAATACTCCAAAACTTAATTTTAGTGGTTGGTTTTTGTATTTTAAATTATTGATTTGTTCGGCTATTCTTTTTGTTGTCATTTTTGTGTTATTACTTCTTTAAGTTTTTCTGTGTTTTTATTAAACATAGTTTTAAATTTATCCCAAAAAATGTTTTCTGTCCACATGATAAGGGCATTTTCATTGTTGTCTTGGTAGTAATTTTTGCGGACCCCAAGAGATTTAAAACCATATTTTTCATATAATTTTATTGCAGGAGTGTTACTTTCTCTAACTTCTAGTGTGATGTATTTTATCATTGATTTGTAACATTCATCAATCATATTTTTTAATAATGTTTCTCCGATTTTTTGTCTTGCAAATTTTGGATTTACTGCAATATTTGTAATGTGTGCTTCATCAATGATGTGCCAAATTCCAGAGAAACCAAGTATATCTCCATTTGAGTTTATTGCACAACTATAATGTGCAAGTTTGTTTGAAAGTTCTTCGTAAAAAGAGGCTTTTGACCAATGATGTTCTCCGTAGGCTGCTTCTTCAATTGCTGCAACTTGGTCTATATCTTCTTTTTGCATAGGTTTTATTGTGATTTCCATAAGTAAATTTTAGCACATCAAAGAGTAAAATAAAATTAATTTGTTTTATTAATTATTAAATTTTGTAACGCTTTTTTGTTTTTTGAATAAAATCATTAAATTTTTATCAAATGTGTGCCGACATTATAAAATGTAAGAAAGGTTTATAAGGGATATGACAGAATCAACAGCATCTTTTAATAATTTTTTCAATACAGGCAGACAATTCGGCTTAAATGTAAAATCATCTGGTCATGAACATACATTAAAAGAGTTGAAGAAAGTTGCTATTGATACTGCTACACAATCAGTAAATCCTTTCTTGGATTTTTTGGCTACAAATGAAGATGTTTTTAGTGGTGAAGTTAAAAATCAAATTAATTCATTAATGGCTCAAAAATTCTCAACAGAAATTTTGTTAAATAAAGCAGATGAGGATGTAAATGGTCCAAAATCAAGCTTTGATATGAGTTTTTAATATATTTTCCTTTTTCCTTTATTTCCTTTATTTTCTTATTAAAAAACAGACGGCATCGAATGATAACCGTCTGTTTCTTTTTTATACTAAAAATATAAATTAGTATCTGTAGTGAGCGAAAGCTTTGTTAGCTTCAGCCATTTTGTGAGTATCTTCACGTTTTTTACAAGCTGCACCGATACCGTTTGAAGCATCAATAAGTTCAGTTGTAAGTTTGTCGATGAATGATTTACCGTGTCTGTTTTTAGCTGCGGCAATCAACCAAGATGAAGATAGAGCAAATCCTCTATCAGGTTTAACTTCGATTGGAACTTGGTAAGTTGAACCACCAATACGTCTAGCTTTAACTTCTAGCAAAGGAGTGGCATTTGTTAATGCTTTTTGGAATACTTCCATTGGTTTTTCGTTTGTTTTTTCACCAATTCTATCTAAAGTTGAGTAAAAAATTCTTTCAGCTAAAGATTTTTTACCTCTTCTCATAATTCTGTTTATGAATTTAGAAACATCCACGCTGTTGTACATTGGATCAGCTGGTGGAATTCTTTTTGCTGGTTTTGAACGTCTTGACATATTTATATCCTTTCTAATGTCCTACCGAAATTTATTTTTCGGGACCAATTAATTTACTGTTTAATTTCTACTTTTTAGCGTCTTTTGCTGTTTTAGCACCGTATTTTGAACGGCTTTGTGTTCTGTTAGCAACACCTGCAGTATCTAAAGTACCTCTAACGATGTGGTATCTTACACCTGGAAGGTCTTTAACCCTACCACCTCTGATAAGAACAACACTGTGTTCTTGTAGGTTG
>JAZLGV010000059.1:0-27586 GCA_045616505.1 Candidatus Gastranaerophilaceae bacterium
AGAAGAAATTAATAACCCAAATCAAGTTAAATGCGTAACTGCAAACGACGGATACGCACTATATTTTTCTCGTTCACCAATTCCTTACGAAAGAAACAAAGGAGTTTCAGAAACTCTTGGACACTTAGGAATTTATGGTTACACCAGAGAAGCATTGCTAAAATTAACTAAACTACCTCAATCTAATCTTGAAAAAGCAGAAAGTTTAGAACAATTAAGAGCATTACAAAACGGAATGAGTATAAAAACTTACACAGTTGATTTTAAACCTATTGGGATTGACACAGAAGAAGATTTAAAGGCATTTGAAGAATATATGTCAAAGACTCTTTAAAAATTATTTCTTTAAATTCTAATATTTTTCACTCTCCTGCGTCATTTTGAACTTGGTTAAACTAAACAAAAATCAACACCCCTTTACGTCATTCCGAACTCGGTTGGCTACTTTTTCCAAAATCTTCGATTTTGTGAAAAATGTCTGGTTTTCCACGGAATCTTATCAATTAACAAAGTGGAAGTTGATTAAATTAATTTTATGTTTCTACTCATAGCAGGAAAGATGCTGAACCAAGTTCAGCATGACAAACGGTTGCGATAACTAGGATAAAAATAAACGCTTCTTGCGTCATTCCGAACTTGATTTAATTTTAAAAACAAACACATCCAGTGTCATTCCGAACTCGTTTCGGAATCTTATCAATTTGCGAAATGGAAGTTGGTCAAAATAACTTTTGATAAAAAAACAAATGCGTTAATTTATAAGATGCTGAAATAAATTCAGCATGACGTGTTATTTGTTATCTTTTATGTTGTTCCAAACTTAGATTAATAAAAAACAAACCCCTCCTGCGTCACCCTGAACTTGTTTCAGGGTCTTATTAATTTGTAAGCTTGTCATTTATGTTAATAAGATTATGGAAAAATGTCTGGTTTTCCACGGAATCTTATCAATTGACGAAATGAAAGTTGGTCAAAATAACTTTTGATAAAAAAACAAATGCGTTAATTTATAAGATGCTGAAATAAATTCAGCATGACGTGTTATTGCGATAATTAGGATAAAAATAAACGCATCCTGCGTCATTCCGAACTTGTTTCGGAATCTTATCAATTTGCGAAATGGAAGTTGGTTGAATTAGTTTTATATTTCTACTCATAGTTGGAAAGATGCTGAACCAAGTTCAGCATGACAAACGGTTGCGATAACTAGAAAGACCCTGTGGAAAATCAGACATTTTTCACAAAATCAAAGATTTTTGAAAAAGCAGTCAAACTAGTTCAGGATGACGAATGATGGACTAAATAAAACATCATCCCCTCACCCTGTTTTGAAAGTTTCGTAAACTCAACAACAAAACTTTCCCTCTCCCACAGGGAGAGGGAAATATTATATTTTCTTTTGTTTTGTAAAGATAAATATTCAAATGTTGTTATTACTCCCTCTCCAAGCTGGAGAGAGTAGGGGTGAGGGGACAACAAAATAAATAAAAAGCCTCTGGGGTATTTCAACCAGAGGTTTTTTATTTTTAAATATTATTTGCTTTTCTTTTTAAATATTCTTTTAAATATATTTGGTTTTTTAGGTTCTTGATATAAACCTGCTTGTTTTAATTTTTCTGTTTCCAAATCAAATTGTTGAGCCTTAATTTTATCTTTCGCTCTTTGAGTTTTTACATTTGCTTCAGCTTGTTCTTGAGTATTTAACCAAGATACAAAAGTGTTCGCATTATCAATATCAGTTTTTAAAGCCAACCATTTAAAAGATTTTAAAAGCTTCAATGGTTTTGCAACATCACCCGCTACAACTATTTGGAATTTTGTCGCATTCATATCTTTAATTTTTCCGTCAAAGTTTGGAATAGCATCAAATTCTTCTTGTGTAACTTCTTCGCAGAACAAAGCAAACGCTTTTGCAGAAGCAACATTCAACCCTGGAGTATTTTTAATAAGATTTATTGGGTTTACCATTGCAATAGGACCTAGCATATTTGAAATAAGCGATGCTAAACGTCCTCTTACTTTCATTTCGCAAGTATTGTTCAACAAATCATATTTTCCAAAAATCAATAAGCACAAACAATCACCCTCTGTACCTATTGAACCTATGTTCATTATGCCATTTTTGAAAGTGATTTTACTTGACATTTTGTCAAAATGAGAAGTGTTTATTGTTGCCATATTTTTAACAACATCACCTATCACGTTAGAAAATAATGCTGATTCTCTAATATTTTCAGACAAAATAAGATTTTCAATTTTTCCGAAAGGCCCTAATTGTCCTTTTACAATTTCAAAATCAACATAACCTTTCAAAGATTTCATTGTTTGTTCAGGAGTTCCACCCATAAAAGATAATTCTGCCTTATATTTCATTGTTCCTGAAAGAGTATCTTTCATATTTGCAGCTTGAACAACCATTTTATCTGCGTTTATTTTTTCTCCTGTGCTTTTTAATTTTATCTCACTATTTATCAAATTAACTATCACATTTGCTTTTACAATACCGTCAAAAACACCTGCTCTTACATCATCTAAATAAAAACGGTTTCTTCTTATTGACATTTTTCTTGCAGTTAAATTTTTAACAGCGATATTACCAGTTTTTAAATTTTTAATATCTACTGAACCACCTTTTAAATAAAGCGGAATATTTGCATTAGTTGTTTGTACTTGTTTTTTAGGTCTTTTAGGAGCAGGAGGAGTGAATTTAGTAAGTCTTTCTGCTATAACCATCAATTTATCAAGATCAATATTTTTTGAAGATACTGATAAATTATTTATTACAAAATCTCTTGTATGTTGAACAATTTGCATATTTGTTTGAAGTTGAACATCTGAACCATTTAACAACAAACCAGAAACCCCAACACGCAACAAATTACCATTCAAATTAACAGTTGCATTTGAAAGTTTTGTTTTCAATTGAGGAATAAATAAATTGTCTAAAGAAAATGCACCTTCAAAAATTGGAGCAGCAACACTTCCAAAAATCCAAGTGCTTCCTGAAACATTGAATTTTGAATTTCTAAATATACAAATATTTCCTGATTCAGTATTGTTCAATTTTATACGCATTATATTTATATAAGGATTTGAAGATAAAGAAACAATACTTCCTTCAACATTTGCTACTTCTCTTGCGTTTAAAATATTTGAATCTAAATCATTAGAAAATTCTGTCGCAACTGATTTTGAATATAAACCAGTTTTTGAAATTTTTAGTTTATCATTATAAAGTTTCAATTTTGCTTGAATTATATTTTGTTTACCAACAATACTATTAATATTGATTGGAGTAATAAAATTAGCATTATCTGTTAATACTTGAGCCGTAATATCTTGTTTTGTTTGCTCGCCTGAAACTCTTACTTTTACAGGCAAAACACCATTAGATTTGATATAGAAAGATGCTTCTCTTCCCAAAACTCTTTTTAAATCTTTTGTTGAAATTTTACCATCTAAAAAGATATCTAAATATGGTGATTTTGAATAATTTTTAATATCGCCACTTAAAGTGATTTTTGAATATCTATTAAAATTAATATCTGCTGGATTTATCTTTATATCATCTTTTGTAATTTTTATTTCTAAATTATCTTTTGAAAGAACTGAATTCATCATTGGTAAGAAAATATCCAAATCATTATTTTTAATAGTTCCATCAATAGTTTCTGGAGAAACAAAAAATTTTGCATTTAAAATTTTATTTCTAACAGAAACTTTTGAGGCCTTATCTAATAAATTCAAATTATTAGCACTTGCATTTAAATTTATATTTAACTTATCAAGTTTTCCTTTCAAATCAGCATTTAATGAGAAAATACCTGATTTTATATCAAGATTTTTTACTGCTTCATAACCTAACAACTTTAAGAAAAAGCCTTTAAATGGCATGTGTATCAATGACATTGAAATATCTGTAACAGAATTTTTGTCAATAGAACCTTTTATGTTGAATTTTGTTTCATTAATATTTGCGTGTGTATCTGATATTTTTAATTCATTTTCATTCAATAAAATATCGGCATTTATATCTGCAATAAGTTTTCCATGTTTTCTATTTGAAACATTACCATTTCTAATAATTACACTTCCGTCTGATTGTATTTTTTTGAAATCTGTTTTGAATTTCGCATCAGCAAGCAAATAACCACTTGCTACAATTTCGTTCATACTATTTTTTATTTTTGCAGTATCTAAAACAGATTTAGCCAATCTTAAACAATCTTTGAAAAGAATTTTATCAGAAGACAAATTTATTTCTAATTTTGGATTTTTACCATAATTTAAATTACCTAAAATTGCTATTTTTTGATTTTCTACAAGGTATAAATTTGAATCTATACCTGCAGTTAAGCCCTTAAAAGTAAAATGAGCATAACTTTCAGGTAAATTTATACCTTGCAAATGAACTTTTAAATTATCAATATTTGTATAACCTTTAATTTTAATTCTTTCATCTTTAGTTTGTCTTATTTTTAATTTCGAATCAACATTAACTTTTAAATCATAATCTCTGTATAATTCAACAGGATTTATGAAAGGTATAACAACTTTTGCTGCATCATCAATTTCTTCCTCTTCTTGAGCTTCAAATGGCGGCAAAAAAGTATCTACTTTAATATTAGCTTTGATATTTACATTATTATCACTTAACAAAGTAGCATCTGTTTTGATTTTCGCTGTTTTACCATTGAAATAACCCAAAACAATTTTGTCACCTTGAAGAGTCAAATGATGACCTGTATGTAAATCATTTATATTTGCCTGATAAGTTTTTATTTTAAAATTCGGAACTTTTATTTTTATAAAACCGATTAACATTTCATCAGTAATTGCAGTTTTTCCAATGTTAAACAAAACTGTTGGTTCTTTTACTTCTTTTTCTTCTATACTTAATTCTGTTTTTTGAGAATTTAATAAATTTTCTATATGTCTTGAAATTTTGAATTGTTTACCGTCTTTCATAATATCTGCGTTTATTGTTGGAGAATTAATTTCTGCACAAGACACATTAATTGTAAAAGTAAACAAATCAGGTAAAAATATACCAAACTTAGCCTTTTCAGCAGAAAAAACATCAGAACCATCTGGAAGTTTTACACTTAAATTATCTGCTTTTACACCTAATTCTAACTTTGGAGTAACTAAAATTTTAGGATTTTCATAATTTATTTCTAAATTTGCAGAATCTTTTGCAGCTTGTTTTGCAAGAGAAGTGTATTGATTTAAATCAATACATCTTGGAAGAACGAATAAAAATCCAAGATATGCAATAACAACAACTGATAATAAAAATAACCCTAAAAATTTTAAAAACGACTTCATTTATACACGACTCCTTAATAATATTTATTTTTTTATTTATTATACCCCAGTTAAAAAAATCTGTACTTTTTCTTAATTTAGATTAAGAAAAAGTTATTTTAATCAAATAAAAAAGAGTGGATTTAAAAAATCCACCCTTTTAACTTTTTCAAAATTATTCAATAACATCAAAACCTGTAAATGGTTGAAGAACTTTTGGAATTTTGATAGAACCATCTTCTTGTTGATAATTTTCAACAATCGCTGCAAGTGTTCTACCAACTGCCAAACCAGAACCATTAAGTGTATGAATAAATTTAACTTTTCCGTCTTTTGTTCTGTATCTGATGTTTGCTCTTCT
This sequence comes from Candidatus Gastranaerophilaceae bacterium, assembly GCA_045616505.1. GTDB lineage: Bacteria > Cyanobacteriota > Vampirovibrionia > Gastranaerophilales > Gastranaerophilaceae > JAKSUT01. The sequence goes on from JAZLGV010000059.1 coordinate 5,669, forward strand.
TGCTTGATAATCACCAAAGTTTGAACAACTTGAAATTTCTTTATAAGTATTATAAGAAGGAAGATAAACTTCCAAATCGAAACATTTATTAGCTGAAAAACCAATATCAGCAGTACAAAGTTCAACTCTTCTGTATGGAAGTTCTAATAATTCTAATATACGTTCTGCGTTTTTAGTTAATTTTAAATGTTCTTCGTGACTTGTTTCTGGTGTTGTATATTTAACAAGTTCTACTTTGTTAAATTGGTGAACTCTAATCAATCCACGAGTATCTTTACCAGCTGAACCAGCTTCTCTTCTAAAACAAGGAGTATAAGCTGTCATCAATTTTGGTAAATCATCTTCTGAAAGAATTTCATTTTGATAAATATTAGTAACAGGAACTTCTGCAGTTGGAATTAAATACAAATCTTCGTTTTCGCATTTATACATATCTTCTGCAAATTTTGGTAATTGACCTGTTCCTCTCATTGCATTTGAATTTACTAAAACAGGAGGCAAAATTTCTTCATAACCATGCTCTTGTGTGTGAACACTTAAAAAGAAATTAATAATAGCTCTTTCTAAAGCAGCACCTTTACCTCTATATAAAATAAATCTTGATTGAGAAAGTTTTACACCTCTTTCAAAATCTACTAAACCTTTTTCTTCCAAGATGTCCCAGTGTGCTTTTAATTCAAAATTAGCTTCTGTTGGTTCACCATAACCAGAAATAATAATATTATCATCTTCTGAAGTTCCGACAGGAGTTGTTTCATCAGGAATATTTGGAATATGAAGAAGTGCATCTTTTTGTTTTGCATCAAGTTCAACTTCTTTTTCTTCTAAAACTTTTATTTCATCACCGATTTTTCTAACTTCTTCTTGAATACTATCAGTGTTTTGTCCTTGTTTTTTTAATTCTCCAATTTTTTGAGATTCCGATTTTCTTTTTGCACGAAGTTCATCTGCTTGAGCTTGAACATTACGACGTTCTGCATCAATTTTCAAAACTTCATCAACTGAAAGTTCTGGATTTCTTCTTTTTAATAGCTCATTAATTTTTTCAGGATTTTCTCTAATCAATTTAATATCTAACATGTTTTTCCCTCACTTTATTCGTGAACAATATTACTAAAAAGACAAAAATTAATCAAATTTTTAAAAAACATAGACCAATTGGTCTATATTTTTTTACACCTAACGATTGATACAAAGTTAAAAAAAAACAAGTATAATGTATTTGCTTGGGAAAATAGGACATTAGGGAAAATGTTAGAAGGAATTAACAATAACGAACTAAATACACAAAACGGCACACTCGGAATTGGTAGTGTCGTTACAAATCCTATTTCTAATCCATACAGAAACATTGACAGAAGTCTTCTTATTGATGAATCAGCTATTTCTGATATTGCATACAGACTTTACGAAAAAGAACAAGATATTACAAAATTTAATGCTCTTGCAATGTCAAATCCGGAAGATTTATCACACAACGAAATTATGGATAACCTTTTTGGAAAAGGTATTTGCGACCCATATTCAGATGATGCATTAACTGATTTACTAAATAATAATAAATTTTTAGAAGATTTGTCATTATAATATTCTTGTGATATAAAAAAAATAATGTCTGACGAACTATCACAAAATAATAATTCATTCCATAGAGATGATAATAGTGACACTCAAAAAAATGCTATTTTGAGCGCTAGGGATTTTTACGCTAAAGGTCAGTACAAAGAATCTTTAGATATGTATTTGAGCATTATCCACAAAACAACTGATTCTAATATTTATATTGAATTAGGAAATTGCTATTATAAATTAAACTCACCTAAAGAAGCACTTGATTCTTGGGAAAAAGCCGCAAAGTTAGACCCTCAAAATGCAAAAGCATATACAAATATCGGAAATTTATTTTACAAAAACAATCAAATAGATAAAGCTATTTCTTATTGGCTTGTAGCACTTACTATCAAACCTGAAGACTCTCAAACATCTTTAAATCTTGCAGTCGCTTTTGACAAAAAAGAAATGCGATTTGAAGCTATCAAATATTTTGAAAAATATATCAAATACGAAGAAAACAAAGCTACAAAAGATTATTTAAATATTAAAGATAACATCAAACATTGTTATGATGTTGCAAGTCAATATTTAAATTTAGGTGCTGAATTGCAAACCCAAGGACAAAATGAACAAGCGGCTCAATGTTATTTTAAAGCACTTGCAAATTATCCTAACTTATCTAAAATAAATCTAAATTTAGGAAGTATATTTTTTGCTGATAAAAATTATGAATTAGCAATTAAATACTGGCTTACAGCAAATCACCTTGAACCTAATTATGATAAAACATATTCAAATCTTGCTATTTCTTATGATTTGTTAGAAAAATTTGATTATGCACTTTATTACTATCACATGTATATGAATTTCACTCTTGGTAATGAAGCTGAATACAACAAAGTAAATAAACGTTATCTAAAACTTAAAAAATACATGCAACAACATACCGATTTAATTCCTGCGCACTTATATTTTGCTCAAGATTATTTGGCAAAAAACGAAATTTATAAAGCGATAGACGAATTTAAAATATATACAGTTTTATGTCCAGCAGAAAAAGCTAAATATAAAGAAGTTATTCAAAAACTTGAATCATATATAAATCCTGAAAAGATTTTAATTGAAACTAATTTTGAACAAGGAGATGCATTACTAAAACAAGGTAAATACAAAGAAGCAAAAGCTCATTTTGCCCGTGTTATGAAATTATCTTCTCAAAGATTTTTAGAATATTCAAAAGCAAAAGCAAAATATTCTCAATGCGAAAAATTAGAAGTTGGATATAATGATTAAGAATTTAAAAAAATTTTTTTACACAAAAATTCTCAGACGAAAATATTATAGAGTTGGACAATGTTTAGGTTGTGGAAAATGTTGCAAACAAATTTATGTAAAAACACACAACCACGTTATTCAAGATGAAAAAGAATTTGAAAAACTAAAATATAAGCATATTTTTTATACATATTTAACCGTTATTGATAAAGATGAGCTTGGTTTAGTTTTTTCATGTTCAAATCTTGATGAAAAAACTAACCTTTGTAAAATTCACAAAAAACGCCCAGGAATTTGCAGAAGATATCCTCAAGAAGAAATTTTTGCAATGGGTGGACAACTTTCGGAAGATTGTGGGTTTAAACTTGTACCGATAGTGCCGTTTTCTGAAATTTTTGACAAATTATTAAAAAAATAATAAAATATACAAACAAAAATTAATATTTTTCACACCCAATAGCAAATTTTTTTATTTTAGTGTTTTAGCATGAGTGAATAATTAGGAAAATAAAAATGAAAATCCTTCCAATTTCTTATAAAAACAATACTTATAACCATTTTAATATAACTAACAATAACAATATTAAAAATATTCAAACACGAAATACAACAGTGTTACCATCTTTTACTGGAACAGAAAAGATTTTAACACCCATTGAAGAAATAAAATTAGAAGCTGATAAATTTCCAAAAGATGCTGATTATAGAAAAACATTAATGGCAAATGCGGGTTTAGACCCAAATGATTATTTTAAAATACGTTCAATTGTTGGTGGCGAAGAAATAAAAAAAATAATGAACTCATATAATGAAGTTCCTCAAGTGTATTCCGTTGGAAACAACGATTACAATATCAAAAACAACTTAATGAGGGCAAACTTACATATTCACACAACCGCATCTGACGGTTTTTTAACAGTTCAAGACCTTCTTGATAAAGCCGCAGTTTACGCAGATGAAACAGCAAAAAAATACCCTTATGCAAAACAAGAACCATTTACAATCGCAATAACAGATCACGATACAACTGAATCAGCAAAAAAAGCTATCAAAATCATTGCTAACGACCCATTGAAATACAGAAATTTAAGAGTAATTTTAGGGGTTGAAATGACAACCTATAATGATATTGCAACAGATATCGTAAACCAACCTACAAACACACATGTTTTGGCTTATGCTATTGACCCAAATGAAAAAGTTTTCAATAACTTTATTATTAATACAAAAAATCAAAAACAAGCCATTGAACAAGAAATGATAAAAGAAGCTAACAATACTTACAAAAATTTCTACAACGCAGATAATTTCTTTAATATTGACGAAGCACAAAAAAATTATGCACCATTGAAAAAAGGTATTTTAGGAATATATAACTATATGACAAAACACCTTGAAACAAAATCAATGGTAGAAAATGTTATATTAAAAGACCAAAAAATCACTAAATTATTAAATGAAAAAAATCTTCCACAAAATACCGATGATTTTATGAACGGATTGGAAGAATATTTCTACACAATTGACCACAATAACAAAGCAAGAAGTCCTGAAAAAGCAATTACAGAATATCTTGCAGCAAAAACTGAAAAACCAATTGAAGAAATAAATCAAATTATAAGCACAAGTGCTGAAACAACTAAATTTAAAACTTTCAAAAATGAATTAAGCAATAGCTTAGAACAATTCAAAAGAACTCTTGAACCATCAAAATATAATTATTTACCTAAATTTGAAGATTTATATGATTCTCTTGAAAAACAAGATGGCGCAATAATCGGACTTGCACATCCACTAGATACTGTTTCTAAAATTGAAGATCACAATGATAAATATAAATTTCTTTCACATTTATATGAAGAATTTGTTCGTTTTACTAGAGAAAAAGCAAAATTTTCAGAAGTTTATTATCAAAGCTACACAGGTGCAACACAAGACTTTGATTTGTATAAATTCACAAATAGATTTTTAGACATACTAAGTGAAAAATATGAATTATTCAAAACAGGTAGTGCAGATACTCATAGATTGAATATTTTTAAACGCTTTTAAGATTTTTTAGTTTTTCTAAAAAGTTTAAATTCTGCATTTACACTAAAAAAATGTTTAATAATATCTGCGTAATTATATGCTTTATAATTAACACTTACTGAAACATGCTCATTAAAAATATAAGTTAAATATGGTGCAAAACCCCACGTAAAAGAACATTCACTTGAATCAAGCGAATATTGTTCCCCGACAAATCCTTGCAAACCGTATTTTAAATGCAGTCTTTTATTACTTCCTTGCAAATTCACATTTATAGTTGATACATTATAAAATGAAGGTGAAAAATAACCTCCATAAACCTCTCCATTTCTTTCTGCTAAATTTTTTAAATTATATTGATATGCATAACTTGTATTAATAAACTCAGCAACAACATTTTTTATAAATTTATTATTTTCGTTTTTATATAATTCTTTTCCAATAATAGCCGTAAAAACAGATGCAAAATTCGTTTGCAAATTTTGTCCCGTCAAAACTTTAAAAGCATAATTAGCAGATATATAATATTTTTCAGGAATGGAATACAAACTTTCAATATACACCTGATTTTCAGCAACTCTACCAACAAAATTATTGTCTATATAATCACCAACTGCAGAAACGTAAGATTGCTCCAGATTAGTTCTGGAAAAGCCTAATTTTAGTGCGAGTTTATCGTTCAAATGGTACAAAATCCAATCATCTGTAACGAGCATATCACCAACACCCCATTGAAAAAATTTTGCACCAAATTTAATTTTATATTCCAGTTCTGGTATCGGACGTGATTGAACTTTTACTTGAATTTCATTTACTAAAGTTGACCGATGATCTTCTTTGTTAGAACTGTAAAAATTTATGTTATATAAAAGTGCAACATTTGTATTTTTTGCTCCATATTCATTCATACTTAAACAATATTTTTTATAGTTTAAATCATAAGTTTCTGATAATTGTTGAACTAAAAAAGAATATTCTGTATTAATTGAAAAAGCACTTTCTACTTTTATCTTATTTTCAATATCTTCTTTTTCTTGTAATTTAACTTTTTTCAAACATTTTTTTGCATCATCATACATCTGCAAATCATAATATATTCTTGCTTTTAAAACATTTGTATTTTCATCATCAGGCAAATTATCAAGTTCACTTAAAGCATGCAAATATTCTTTATTTTGAATATATGAATAAACTGAATTAAATCTTGTTGGAGCTTCCGTTGATGAAAAATCTGACTCGTCTGCAAATGCACTTGGATACCATACTAAAAATAATAAAAACACCAAGAATTTACGCATTATCCCTCTTTTTAAAACTCTTTTAAATAATTTTAAAAAAAAGAACTTTTTAGAATAATATCTAGCCAGCTATATTTTTTGTATATAAAGTTTAATTTGTTGTTAATAATAATTATTTGTGATATTTTACAAAAAGGATATTTAGATATTTTGGTTGTCTTATGGGAAAATTAATTAAAAGAGAAGAAATAAGAAATATCGTAAAAGACTTGCAACAACAAGGTAAAACAGTTGTTACTACAAACGGTTGTTTTGATATTTTGCATGTCGGACATGTTAGATATTTACAAAAAACAAAAGAATTTGCAGATTATTCTATCGTACTTCTAAATTCTGATAAATCAGTAAAATCAATAAAAGGACCTACAAGACCTATTAATAACGAACAAGATAGAGCAGAAATTTTGTGTGCATTATCATGTGTTGATTTTGTGGTTTTATTTGACGAAGATAGTCCAAGAAATCTAATTGATGAAATAAAAGCAGATGTCCATACAAAAGGTGCTGATTACACAATTGAAACTCTTCCAGAAGCAGACGTTATTTTAAAAAACGGAGGAAGAGTTGAATTTATAGAATTTGTAGAAGGAAAATCAACAACAAATACTATTAAAAAAATGAAAGAAAATTAATTAAAAATATTTGAAATAAAACCTATTTGATATAGAATTAAAACAAAACAAAATTTAGGAGAAAAACATGGCAGAATATAGCATTGAAGAAATTACAAACATTGTTGGCGGATTGTTAAACAAAGTATCTGATGTTAAAATTACACAAATCGCTCCACCTTTACTAGCTGATGAAAACACATTAGCTTTAGCACTTGGTGAAGACGAAATTGAAAACTTACAAAACACAAAAGCAAAAGCTGCACTTGTTCCACTAGGTGTTAATATCAAAGGTTTTACAACAATTGAAGTTGAAAGACCAAGACTTGCAATGATGAAACTTCTTCATTTATTCTACCAAGCTCCACGAACTCAAGATGGTATTCATCCATCTGCTGTTGTTGATGAAACTGCAAAAATTGGTAAAAATGTTTCTATTGGACCAAACGTAGTTGTTTCTCATGATGCTGAAATTGGTGACGGAACAAAAATTCTTGCAAATTCATATATTGGAGGAGATGCAAAAATTGGTAAAAATTGTTTCTTCCACGCAGGAGTAAATATCGGTGACAGAGTTCAAGTTGGAAACGATGTAATTTTGCACCACGGAGTTTCTTTAGGTGCTGATGGATTTAGTTTCGTAACAGAAAATCCTGATAATATCGAAAAAGCAAAACAAGACGGAGTAATTTTGGAAGAAGATAAAGACCATAAAATCTTTAAAATTCCTTCAATCGGTTCTGTTGTTATTTCTGACAACGTAGAAATCGGTGCAAACTCAACTATTGACAGAGGAACTATTGAAAATACAATTATCGGAAAAGACACTAAAATTGATGATTTGGTAATGATTGGACATAACTGTAAAATTGGACAAGGTTGTTTAATCGTATCACAAGTAGGTATTGCAGGAAGCTGCAAAATTGGTGATAGAGTTGTTATCGCAGGTCAAGCAGGTTTGGCTGACCACATCAATATCGGTAGCGATTCAATTATCGCTGCAAAAGCCGGAGTTACAAAAAGCTTCTCTGAAAAATCTATTGTTGTTGGTGCGCCAGCTGTACCAAGAAAAGAATTTATACGTCAGTTGAAAACAATGAAAGATGCTGATGAATTAATTAAAAAATTCAAAAAATACGAACCAATGTTAGCAACATTTGAAAGTGAAAGTAAAGAAGAAGACTAGTGGGTACAATTTTAAAAGATATAGAAATATCAGGCAATAGCTTGATGAAAAACAGACAAAGTTGTGTAAGATTAATGCCATCAAAAGAAGGTGTTATAAGATTTTTTGTTGAAGATTCTCATACACCAATTACACTTGATGTAGATAATGTTTTATCAACAAACCATTGTGTTGTTTTAGGTCAAAAGAAAAATAGCATAATGCTTACAGAACATTTCACAGCAGCTTGTGCAATACTTGGAATTGACTCACTTGACGTGCATGTTACAAAACAAGAAATGCCAATTTTAGACGGAAGTTCAAAAAAATGGATAGAAGTTTTCAAAAATGCTGGTGTTGAAAGACCAAGAAAAGAACAATATACAGTTTCAGAACCAATTTATTACCTAAACGGAAAAACTCACATGGTAATAATTCCTGATAGTGAATTAAATATTACTTACGCAGTAAATTATAACCACCCAAATTTAAGCAACCGTTGGGTATCACTAGACAAAAAGAATATCGAAGAAATTGCAGAAGCAAGAACTTTCGGATTTTTAAAAGATTTAAAAAAATATCAATTATTCGGTTATGCAAGAGGTGTAACATACGAAAATACTGTTGGTCTTGACGGTGATGGATATACAACTCAATTAAGAAGTGAATACGAACCGGTAAAACACAAAATTTTAGATTTAATTGGTGATTTATATTTATCTGGAATAAACCCACTAAATCTAAAAGCTCAAATAATTGTGAAAGAAGCCGGACATGCTGTTCACGTTAAAATGTCAAAATTATTAAAAGAAAAAGCTATAAGACTAAGCTAACTTTCAAAAGGAGAATTAAAAATGTCAGAAAAGAAAATTCTTTCGTTTGATACAACTGAAATTATGAAAATGGTACCCCACAGATACCCATTTTTATTAGTTGATAGAATTACAGAATGTGTTCCAGGAGAATATTCTAAAGGATACAAAAATTTGACAATTAACGAAGAATTTTTCCAAGGACATTTTCCAAATAATCCTATTATGCCAGGAGTTTTGCAATTAGAAGCTATGGCTCAATGTTCAGCACCTATTCTTCTATGCCTAGACCAATTTAAAGATAAATTAGCATTATTTGCAGGAATGGATAATGTTAGATTTAAAAACATCGTAAGACCTGGTGATAGATTAGATATGGAAATAGAACTTACAAAATTAAAAGGTCCTATCGGCAAAAGTCATTGTTGTGGCTACGTAGATGGAAAACTTGTCGTAGAAGCTGATATGACAGTTTGCATGAAGTAATGACTATGCACAAAAATTTAGAAGAATTAATAAAAATCGTAGAAACATTACGTTCAGAAAATGGCTGCCAATGGGATAGAGAACAAACTCACCAAACACTTCGACCTAATATGATTGAAGAAGCATACGAAGCAGTTGATGCCATTGACGACAACGATATGAAACATTTGAGAGAAGAACTCGGAGATGTTTTACTTCAAGTTGTTTTGCATGCTCAAATTGCAAAAGAAGAAAATGCTTTTGACATCGAAGATATCGCAAAAGAACTAAACGAAAAACTTATACACAGACACCCTCATGTTTTTGGAAACGAAAAAGTTTCTTCAACAGATGAAATTTTAGAAAATTGGGAAAAACTTAAAAAAGAAGAAAAAACTCACAGAAAATCTCAAATGGATGGTATTTCAAAAGCACAATCAGCATTGATGTCTGCTCAAAAAATTAGCAAAAGAGCCGTAAAAGTTGGCTTTGAATGGCCAGATGAAAAAACTCTTTATGAATGTATTTTCTCAGAATTTGATGAATTTAAAGAAGCATGCCAAGAAAAAGATTTAGAACACATGGAAGAAGAAATGGGAGATATTTTCTTCGCAGTTGTAAATCTTGCTCGTTGGAACAAAATTGATGCAGAACAAGCTTTATTAAAATCAAACAAAAAATTTATGAAACGTTTTAGAAAAATGGAAGAATTAGCAACAAAACCTCTTGAAAACTATTCGTTTGAGGAATTTGACGCTCTTTGGAAAGAAGCAAAACTAAAAGCGTAGTAGTTGCATGCTACAATTGTAACATTTCATTAACATTTCTAGATTTTCACGCTGTATTATTATATAATCGTATGTACAAGTGTTTATTTTACACTATTTACCAATGAAGTATATTAGACGAAGGGGTGTGTATTTATGATTACAAAAGTATCTATCGTGAAAGAGAACAATGCTTACGTACCACAAAAAGTGCAAAAAGCTAAAAATGCTACATTGCCTATTACAATGCAAAATCCAACAGTAGCATACTCTGCACTTAACCTCCAAGCTAATTACATGCCACTAGCTAAACCAGCTATTGTTTCATTTGGTTCAGCTTCAAATGATAATGAAGATAAATTTTTAACCGTTGCAAACTTTGAAAATCATGTTTTCAACGACAATTTAAATCCGCATGCTTTAACAATTAACAAATTGCCAGAAGCAGAAAAAATCAAAGGAGAGTATTACAACAATTTTTCTGATGATTTAGCAATTCTTATTGGTTCAGAAAAAGATGTTTTATTAACAACATCAAAACTTGGAGTTGAACCAAAGATTTTAGCTAACAATTTTTCTGACAGAATAGAAAAAAACAAATATCAAGGAATGGGTATGTTCAATTTTGATACAGACGTTATCTATATTGACGACCCTCTAAAAGCTGCTCAATCTTATAATTTGCAAAAAGCAAAAGAAAACATGATAAAAAAAGGATTTATTGACAACAGCAAAAGATTTGATGTAGTTGATATATTAGACGAATTAAACCAAGAAGCAACAGATAAAGAAACTAACAAAATAGTATTTATCAACTATTTTGAAGACTTATTACCTGCAGCACAAAAAGATTTATCAGAAAAATTATACGATGGAAGAGTAAATCCAAGTGGTATTGGCGTTGACATGGCTCAATACTTAAATTCTCGTTTTCCATCTTTAAATGTCGTAGGTATAGTTTCTGGAGAATTATTTGAACAAGATGACCAAAACAAAATGATGATAATGCAAGGAAAAGACCCTGCACTTCCATATCGTGGATTCCCTCGCTTGGAATTAAAAGGATTAAACACAGCTCAAGCAAAAGAATTCTTCAAGAAAAATGACGGTTATTACAAAGATATCCTTGCAGAACAAATGTATGCTGATTTAAAAATGGGAGATAAGGCTCTTGCAAATTTAATTGAAAAATCAGCTGTAAAAATGGATGTTGCATTACCAACAGCAGCAGAAATCGCATTAAAAAGATTAACTTTCGCTAAAGTTAATGAAACAAAAATGAAATCAAACGGTTCAACAATCATTTCTTCAAAAGATGTTGATGAATTTTTTGACAAACACGCACTTATAATGGAAGAATTCAAACCAGAAACAGGAAGATTTACTTTAGCAGAAAATATCAAAACAAAACTTTCTGATGTTGGTGGTATAAGTTCTATCAAAGACGATATTCAAGAAGATTTGATTGCTTACTTGAAAAATCCAAACAAATTTATTGAAGAACGTGGTGTAGCACCAAAAGGCGTTTTACTTGAAGGCCCTCCAGGAACAGGTAAAACATTGTTAGCTCGTGCTATTGCTGGTGAAACTAATACTCCATTTATTTCAGCATCAGGTAGTGAATTTGTTGAAATGTACGTTGGTGTTGGTGCAAAAAGAGTTAGAGAATTATTTGCAGCCGCTCGTTCTGCAGCAGAAAATTCTCCAAACCATACCGCAATCGTATTTATTGATGAATTTGATGCTCTTGCAAGAGCAAGAAGTTCAAGCGGTGGCGGCGGAGAAAGAGAAGCAGAACAAACTCTTAACCAATTATTAACTGAAATGGACGGTTTCAACAATAAAGATTCAAAAACTAAAGTTGTTGTAATCGCAGCTACTAACAGAAAAGATATGTTAGACAAAGCAGCAATCAGACCAGGAAGATTTGATGATGTATATACAGTTTCAAATCCAAGAACAACAAAAGACAGAATGGAAATTATGCAAATTCACGCAAAAGGTTTAAAATTTGCATCAGAAGCTGACAAAGAAAAAATCATGGCTGATACAGCAAAACTTACAGAAGGTATGAGCGGTGCTGAACTTGCAGGTATTATGCAAAGAGCAAAAAGAATTGTTGCAAAACGTGATACAAACAAATTTGTAACATACAACGATATTGTTGAAAGCTACTTGCAAACAATAGCTGGTCCTGTTCAAAAGAATGCTGAAGAAAGACCTATCGAAGACATAATTGAAACAGTTAGACACGAGGGTGGTCACGCTACAGTTATAGATTGTTTAAGCCCTGTTTTAGGTGATAAAGTTTCATTTATCACTCTTGACCAAAGAGGAAACTTCTTAGGTGCAGTATTCAGAAAACCATCTGATATGTCACCAAATATTAAATCTGTAATTTTATCAGCAGCAGTTGGTTATGCTGGTGGTTTAGCAGAGCCTGAATACAATGACAAAGGACGTTCAGCAGGTGTATCTCAAGACGTATCTCAAGCTACAAGATTATTCAGAAAAGCTATTACAGAATGGGGTCAAGGTGTATTCACTCCACCTATCACAATGGTTCCAAACAACCATGAAAATGATGCTCAATCAAATGCTTTCTACGAAACACTTAGAAACGCAAATGAAAAGAACATTATGAAAGACGTTGCAATGTTCTCTGCAACAGCAAGTGCAATCGCAACTATGGTAAATGAATTCCACAGAGGTTTCTTGGATGAATATGTAGAAAACTTCAAAGCAAATGCTGGTAAAGGCGGAAACAGTCTTTCTGGTGAAGAGTTCTCAAAACTTCGTCACGCTTGGGTTGTTAAAAACGGCAAAGAAGCAGCTGAAAAGAAAATGATTGCAAAAATCAACAAAATGTTAGATAACGTAATGAATAAAAACACTAACATTTTTGAAAGATTAGCTAAAAAAGTAACTCAAACAATTTAGTTAAATTATTAAAATAATAAAAAGTCGGATTAAAAATAATCCGACTTTTTATTTTACAAAATTTTTTATAATTCTTCCCATTTTTTTATATCAAATCTCATATCTTTAATATTCATATTTAGAGAAGATAAATAAGGTTTAAATTTTTGCATAATTTGAAATTTTCTAAGAGTAAGTTCTTGAGCCACAACAGAATTTTCACAAGCAATAACCATAACTCCACCACCCATCATTGAATAAGGTTTAGATTTATTTTTAAATTTTGCATCAACAACTTTTTCCCAAAAATTATACAAAGTTTTTCTTTTTATTGCTTTTTTCATCTCGTCAGAAGACAAAAAAGTGTCAATAATTGATTCTGTATCCTCAAATGAAGTATATAAAATCTTTTTGCCCAACACTAACCTCTTTAATATATTTTTTATGGTATAATAACGTGCATAAATAAATTATAACATTAAGATTTTAAAACATGGAAAACTATAAAAATTTTGAAAATTTAATAAAAAACTCAAAAAATATATTAATAATATCTCACATAAATCCTGATGGAGATACTTTAGGTTGTATGTGTGGGCTTTTTTCAAGTATTTACAAAAAATATAAGAAAAAAGCTGAAATGCTTATCATTTCACCTATTCCAAAAATCTATGAATTTTTGCCACACATAAAAACCGTAAAAAATGTTTCAGATATCGATAAATCACGAGAATATGATTTAGTTATAACGGTTGATGTTGCAGCACTAGATAGAATTGTAGATGCACAAATATTATTCAACAAAGCTAAACACACAATAAATATTGACCACCACAAAACCAATGACAATTTCGGAGAAGTGGCTATTGTAAAGCCTGAAGCAAGCTCTGCTTCTGAAGTTTTATTTGATATTTTAAAAGAATTAAATTGGGAAATTGATTCAGAAATTGCAACTTCATTATACGTTGGAATTTTAACAGACACAGGCGGATTTAAATTTGAAAACACAACTTCAAAAGTTTTAAATGCTTGTGGAGAACTTATTGATAAAGGTGTTAATCCAAACGATTTATACAAAAAATGTTACGAATCAAAATCAAAAGAAATTATACTTTTTCAAAGTCATTGTATTAATAACGCAAAATTTGAAAATAATGATAAAATTGCGTATTCAATCATTTATAATAAAGATTTGGAAAAATATAATGTAAAAAATGATGCAACAGACGGAATTGCAGAAACTTTACGTTCTATGTTTACAACAGAAGTTTCTTTTGTAGCAAAAGAAATTGACTCAAAAAGTTGCAAAGTTTCAATGAGAAGCAAAAAAATTGATGTTGCAAAAATTTGTTCAATATTTGGTGGCGGAGGACATAAATTTGCAGCTGGATGTACTGCAAAATATTCCGTTACAGAAACAGCAAAAAAACTTATTGCAGAAATAAATAAGGAACTTTAATGAATAAAATTGTAAAAGCAATTAAATATGTTATAACCGAAATTATCGAAAATGATTTTTTTGGAATGGCAGCAGAAATGGGCTTTTGGTTAATGCTTGGAATATTTCCAGCTATGTTATTTATAATGGCCGTTTTTGGCTGGATGGGAAACAGAGATTTTATTAATCCTATCCTTATTGGACTTTCAAATGTTATTCCAGCAGAATCAATGAAACTTATTCACACTGTTTTGAACGAAGTTATGATTTTTCAAAACGGCGGACTAATGGTAATAATTGGTTTTTGCATAACTTTATTCTTAACTCAAAATGCTGTAGCATGTATTTTAAAAGGACTTAATAGAGCTTACAAAGTTGAAGAAACACGTTCTTTTATATACACAAGAATTTTATCTACAATCATGGTTTTCGTAAACACTTTTATTTTATTTTTAAGTGTAAACTCCATTGTATTTGGTAAAACTATTATAAGTTTTCTTGTAACATACATGGGTATGTCACATTTAACATCTCAAATATTTTTGATAACTCGTTGGCCAGTAACATTTTTGGCACTATACATAATGGCTCTAATTAATTTTTACATTCTTCCGGATTTCAAAGGAGAAGAAAAATTAAAAAGAAAATGCACATTTGCAGGAACATTCTTTTTCTGCGTATTTTGGTTAGTTGGTTCATGGGGTTTTTCAATTTACGTAAACAACTTACACACATATAACAGGGTTTATGGTGCAATTGGAGCATTTGCAATGCTTATGGTATGGATGTACTATACTTCCGTATTGCTACTAATCGGCGGCGAAATAAATGCTCAATTATATGACAAACTTGATAATTCAGAAAAATAAAATATTAAAACTATTGTTTTTTTACATAATTCTGATAAAATAAAAAGTATCAAGGAGAAGTATATGAAAAATATTGTAATTTATTCAACACAAAAACAATCTGACTTAGTTCCAGTTTTATCAAACATTGATGAAACAAACATAAGAATTGAACCAGCAGAAGAAATCAAAGAATTTTCTTTATTAAAACCATCTTTAATAATTATTGAAGAAGGTGTTGATGTAAAAGATATTATAATGACAACTAAATTCCCTTGTCCATTATTATTCGTTGGTAGCACACCTGAAGGTGCAACTGTAAGAGCTTTAAGTTATGATATCATAAAAACTCCTGTTGATAGCAAAGAACTTGAAGTAAGAGTAACAGCATTATTAAAAACAATGGATTTAAGAGAAACATTAGCAGTTGCTACAACTACTGATAAATTAACAGGTTTACACAACAGAAATTATCTTCAAGAACGTCTTGAAGCTGAAATTTCTCGTGCAAAAAGATACAAAACAAGTCTTTCTTGCTTGTTGTTTGATATAGACTTCTTCAAAGTTGTAAACGATATGTACGGTTATGAATGGGGCGACATTCTTCTTCGTTCATTAGCTGACAAACTTAAATCTCTTGTAAGAAAAGAAGATATTTTAACAAGATATGGTGACGAAGAATTTTTACTTGTTCTTCCTAACACTCCTGAAGAAAATGCTTTCTTGTTCGCAGAAAGATTTAGAAGAGAAATTGAAAGAATGGAATTTATTCCTGCAGGGGAAGAAGAAAGACATCCAATCACTATTTCTGGCGGAATTTCAACATATCCTTGTTTAGAAAATGTTGAAGAAGACGCAAATACAGTTATCAGATACGCAGAACACGCATTATATAATGCTAAAAAACGTGGTAAAAATAAAATTATTCAATTCTCACAAATAAATCTTGAGTATTAATAAAATTCCAAAATAACAAAAAGACACAGATTTTAAAATCTGTGTCTTTTTTATTTCAAAATTGTTATAAACTTGTCATCATTTAAAAAATAAGTTAATCTATTAATACAAATGTGATTATGGGGAGTATATGAAAACTGAAAAAATCATAATAGTTGATGATGAAAGCATGGTAACATCTAGTTTAAGCACTCTATTAAAAATAGAAGGCTTTAAAGATGTACAAGCATTTAATTCCCCAATTGAAGCACTTGAATACATTAAAAACAACGAACCAAGCCTTATTTTATCAGATTTTATGATGCCAGAACAAAATGGTGTTGAATTTCTTTCAGAAGCCAAAAAACTTTATCCAGAAGTTAGTATGATTTTGCTAACAGGATATGCAGATAAAGAAAATGCAATTCGTGCTATCAATGAAGTTGGTTTATACAAATATATTGAAAAACCATTTGATAACGATGATTTGGTTATGAATATAAAAAATGGTATTGAAAGAAGCCACCTACTTTCAGCGTTAAGAGAAAAAATCGACGAACTTGAAGTTGCAAACAAAAAACTTGAAAATTATTCACAAAATCTTGAAGAATTAGTAAAAGAAAAAACTGCTGATTTACAAGAAACAAATTCAAAACTTGCAGGAATAATTGATTATTGTGCAGATGGTATTATTATCATTGACGAAAAAGGTTATATAAAACAAGCAAATCCTACTTGCGAAAATATGGTTGGCTTATCTGAAGATAATCTTAAAAAAATGAATTTCTTAAATATCATTTATACAAAAGAAAAAACAAATTTCAAACAATCTCTTTCGGAAAATCCTGTTACATTCTTGAGAGATTGCTTTGTTTTAAATTCACTAAGAAACAAAAAAATTCCTGTTGATATAAGTTTTGCACTTATTGAAACAGAAAACCCAACTGATACTAAACATTTTGTTGGAGTAATAAGAGATATTAGAGCTCAAAAAGAAATGGAAAGATTGCGTGATGATTTTATTGCAACTCTTACACATGATATGAGAACTCCACTTCTTGCTTCAATTCAAACTTTGTCATTCTTTATTGATGGTACATTAGGGGATTTAACCGAAAAACAAAATGTTTTACTTTCTACAATGAAAATCAGTAACGAAAATCTTTTAGGACTTGTAAATGGTTTATTGGAAGTTTATAAATACGAATCAGGCAAACTAAACCTATGCAAAACAAAATTCTGCCTAAAAGATTTGATACAACAAGTTTATGATGAATTAAAAGTTCTTGCTGAAAACAAAAAAATTACATTTAATTTTAACTATAACGCTGATGATGATTTAAGAATTTTAGCAGACAGAGGAGAACTTCGCAGAGTTATTATGAATTTATGCGGAAACGCAATCAATTATACAAACTCTGAAGGCGAAGTTAACATTGAACTAAACAAAGAAGAAAACGATATTATTTTCTCAGTAGCAGATAATGGAAATGGTATTCCAGAAGAAGATATACCTAACTTATTTAAAAGATTTTCACAAGGAACAAACAAAAAACGCTCAACTGGAACTGGTTTAGGATTATATCTTTCTCGACAAATTATTGAAGCACATGACGGAAAAATTTGGTTAGAAAGCAAATTAAATAAAGGAAGCCAATTCTCATTTTTATTAACAGACGCAGTCGTAACAGAAGAAAAGGTGACAAAATGAACAAAAAAGATATAAGTGTATTATTAGTAGAAGATCACACTATGACAAGATTAGGACTAGGAATTGTGCTTGAAAAAGCCGAAGGCTTAAAACTTGTTGCAGAAGCTGAAGATGGACTTTCTGCTGTTGAAAAAGCAAAAGAATTTAATCCTGATGTTATTTTAATGGACATTGGACTTCCAAATATTGACGGTATTGAAGCTACTAGAAGAATAAAAGAATTTAATCCTGATGCAAAAATTTTAATTTTCACATCAAGAGAAGCTGAAAAAGATGTATTTGATAGTTTTGCTTCTGGTGCAAATGGATACATTATGAAGGGAACTCATCCTGAACAAATGGTAAACGCAATTAAAGCAATAAACGAAGGTATAGCTTGGATTGACCCTAGTATAGCAAAACTTGTTTTGTCAAACATCGGAAGAAATAATTCTATCGAAAACGATATTGAAGAAACTCAAGAAAAATCAAAAAATGATTATAACTTAACAGACAGAGAACTTGAAGTATTAGCTCTAATTGTAGAAGGTTTAACAAATCCACAAATTGCAGACAGACTTATAATATCAAGAGCAACAGCAAAAGCTCATGTTCATAACATTTTACAAAAATTATATGTAAATAACAGAACAAACGCAGTTATCATGGCTGTTAAAGAAGGTCTTGTTTAAAAATGAGTATTTTTGTACTTTGTTTCTCGAATTTGTTTCACCAAACACCTTCGACAGATTATCTACAAAACATACAAACAAAAAGCAAACCTGAAACACACATAGCAAAAAAAATTTCTAAAGAAGAAAGAAAAGCACTTCGATTAGAAGAAAAAGAAAAATATGAATACAGCAAATTGCCTGAATCAGGACACATGACACTTGAAGAATATCAAGAAAAAAGTGTTTCAAAAAAATCGCCAAAAAATGACAATGTTCCTGTTTATGAATTTGACCAAGATTCAAAAATGGAATATGTTCCACAACCAATTTATGGACTTGTAAAATATAATAACCCAGCTGGCTCTCCTGAACTTCATTTAGGAAGAAGTTTTGAATTTGATAGAAAATTTATTTGCCCAGGGATT
The DNA here is from genome assembly GCA_045616505.1 of Candidatus Gastranaerophilaceae bacterium. Taxonomy (GTDB): domain Bacteria; phylum Cyanobacteriota; class Vampirovibrionia; order Gastranaerophilales; family Gastranaerophilaceae; genus JAKSUT01. The sequence goes on from JAZLGV010000059.1 coordinate 24,577, forward strand.
GTTTCTCCACAAAAAGATTTTCTTGTATATCCTATCGTATATTATTATGCAGATAACCAATGTGTTTCAAGTGAAATGTATTTAATAAAACTTGATAAAAAGCTTCCTGATGTGCAAAGAGTAATGAAAGCTAACATTGTAAATAGGGAAACTACACCTATTTTACCTACAGAAAAAGACCTTTCGGAAAAATTTATATATAGAACAATGACTCCTATTGATTTTTCTAGTGACGGAACATTACTTATCGCAAAAGAAAAAATAGGACATACCTTTGATGGTATTTGGCAAACAAAACTTTGGGTTTATAATTTTAGAACTCAAACAGCAGAAGAATACCCTCAAATTAGAGAAACGATAAAATATTATTGGGAAAGCAAAAAACATATAATGCTTGATGAAAAAAGATGGGATATTTATCCACTTGGATTTAGTGCAAAAAACCCTAATATGATATTAGTTTCTGCTTATGGTTTTACAGGAAAAACTCCAAAATTTTTAGGAACTTGGGGAATTGATTTAAACGGAACAAAAACAACTCTCATTTCTCTAACAGGTGTCGGAGAAAGTATTAGTATGAATGGTTATAAACTTACAAAAACAGGTGTTCAAAATTATAACCTTACAAAAAAACAAGAAAAAGATAGAAAAAGAAAATTAAAAGCTAAAAAAAGATTACAAAAAAAAGAAACAAGATTAAAAAATAAAAAACTTAAACAAGAATACCACGAAAGATTAAAACAAATTGGCTAATAATCATTTTTTATAAAAAACAGGCGAATTTTGGAAAACCAAAATTCGCCTGTTTACTTTAAAATATCAAATTTATTTTACTGTTTCTTTTCCTTTTGTTTTGATTTCATTTAAAACTTTTTCAACAAATTCATCAACAGACATTGTGCCGATTTGACCAACACCTCTTTGTCTTACTGCCACTGAATTTGCTTCTTGTTCTTTATCACCAACTACAAGAACATAAGGAACTTTTTTATCTTGTAAGTTTTCTCTTATTCTGTAATTCATACTTTCTGAACGATCGTCTAAATAAACTCTCACATTGTTATCACGAAGTTTTTTATAAACTTTTTCTGCAAAATCAACGTGTTTTTCGTTAGAAATTGGAACAATAGAAACTTGAGTTGGAGCAAGCCATGTAGGGAAAGCACCAGCATAATGTTCAACCAAAATACCATGGAATCTTTCCATTGAACCAAAGATAACTCTGTGTAACATTACAGGTGTTTTCAATTGACCATCTTTATCTTGGTATTTAATATCAAATCTTTCAGGTAAATTGAAATCTAATTGAATTGTAGCACATTGCCATGTTCTACCAATAGCATCTTTAACTTTAAAGTCAATTTTTGGTCCATAAAATGCGCCATCACCTTCGTTAATGTCGTATTTCATGCCTCTGTTATCCATAGCCTCTTTTAGTCCCTTTTCAGCAAGTTCCCAGTTTTCTAATTTTCCTACGTAACTTTCTGGTCTTGTAGATAATTCAACTTCAAACTCCATATTGAAAATAGCCATTGTATCAGCGACAAAATTGATAATTTCATTAATTTCATCAACTAATTGTTCTGGAGTACAGAAAACGTGAGCATCGTCTTGTGTGAAACCTTGAACACGAGTCAAACCAGACAAAGCACCTGATTTTTCACGTCTATAAACTGTACCTAATTCTGCCATTCTCAAAGGCAAATCTCTATATGAATGTCTTTGAGCTTGATAAATTAAGATATGGAAAGGACAATTCATTGGTTTTACAATATATTGTTCGTCTTCTTCATTTTCTTTTTGAATAAAGAACATATTTTCTTTGTAGTGGTCAATGTGTCCTGATAATTCCCATAATTTTGATTTTGCTAATTGAGGAGTTTGTACAATTACATAACCACGTTTTCTATGTTCTGTTCTCCAATAATTTTCAATTTCTTCTCTTACAGTATAAAGATTTGGATGCCATAAAACTAAACCACCACCAATTTCTTCTCTTACTGAGAATAAATCTAATTGAGTACCCAATTTTCTGTGGTCACGTTTTTCAGCTTCTTCCATCATTGTTAAATAGTTTTGCAAATCTTCTTTATTCCAATATGCAGTTGCATAAATTCTTTGAAGCATTTTATTTTTTTCATTACCTCTCCAATAAGCACCTGCAACTTTTAATAATTTAATTGCATTACCTTTGATATAAGATGTGCTTGGAATATGAGGTCCTGCACACAAATCGTTAAACAAAACATTTCCATCTTTGTCTTTTGTTAAATACAAGGTTGGATTATCATTTCTGTGTTCTTCTAACAATTCTGCTTTATAAATTTCGCCTTGAGCTTTAAATTCTGCTATTTTTGCATCAACATCTTCAACAACATATTTTTCAAAAGTAAGATTTTGTTTCAAAATTTCCTTCATTTTTTCTTCAATTTTTTCTAAATCTTCTTTTGTAAAAGCATGACCATCTGTCAAATCAAAATCATAATAAAAACCATCATCTGTTGCCGGACCTATCGCAAGTTTTGCACTTGGAAATAGACTTTGAACAGCTTGAGCCATAATATGAGAAGTTGAGTGTCTTAGTGTACGTAATGTTTCTTCGTTTTTTTCCATAAACATCCTCTTTTCTTAATCTTTTTCTACTAAATTGTAACACAAAAGAAGACTTTATATCTACTGTTTATAAACTAATAAAAATATATTCTGTTTGTAAACTTATGTAACAATACAATTCAAAATCTTAAAGTTTTGATGAACATAAACCGAAAACATATATGTACATAGTTGTTGAAAGGGAATAAAAAATGTTAAAGAAAATAAAAACACCTACTTGTAATATATATAGCGGTGTTGAATTTATATTAAGAGGAGCTAAAAAACGTCGTTCAATGGCGTTGGCAACAGCAAAAATGCTTAATTCAGAAGCAGGTATTCAAACAAGACTTGTCGCAATTAAGTAATTAGCAAACTTTAAATAAACATTTGAGAGATTTTAGGATAGAAAATTATA
>JAZLGV010000060.1:0-9162 GCA_045616505.1 Candidatus Gastranaerophilaceae bacterium
ATACATTCTCCTTTTGCTAAACTAAAATGATAACATTTGTACATACGTCTATTATCACGCAAAATTAGATTTCGTCAAGGGGGTATAACATAAAAAAAGAGAGGATTTACAAAAGTAAATCCTCTCTTTTTTATATCTAACTTTTAAGTTATTTTCTACCGTTAATTACACCGCTCAAGTCAGAAACTAGTTCACTAAATCTGCTAGTTTGTTCTGACAAATCTCTTGAAGATGTTGCAGTGTCTGAAGCAGCCATTGAGTTTGTTTGAACAACGTTTTCAATGTTTGAAACTGCCATATGGATTTGTTCAACACCAACTTGTTCTTCGTGAACTGCTGCTGCAATTTCTTGAACTAAATCGTTGATTGAATTTACATCACCATTAACGCTCTTAATGCTTTCGTTTACATTTTGTGCAATTTCAGCACTTGTATTACATAATTCCATATTGCTTTCAATTAAAGTAGCTGTTTCTTTTGCAGATTGTGTACTTTTTTGAGCTAAGTTTCTAACTTCTTCTGCAACAACTGCGAAACCTTTACCTGCATCACCTGCTCTAGCTGCTTCAACAGCTGCGTTCAAAGCAAGAATGTTTGTTTGGAAGGCAATTTCATCAATAACTTTAATGATTTTTGAAATTTCTTGACTTGATGCTGTAATCTTATCCATATAAGACATCAATTCTTGAGCAGCCTCATAAGTTTTATTTGTTTCATCATAAGATTTTTTAACCAATGAAGCAGCATATTGAGAGTTTTCGTCATTACGTTTAATCATTGAAGCTGTTTCTTCAATTGTTGCCGCGATTTCTTGAACTGAAGCAGCTTGTGCGCTGTTACCTGTTGCAAGTTTTTGACTCATTTCATCTAAGTCAGAAGTTGAACGAGATACTGCCATTGAACCTTCCAAAATATTTTCAGAAATTTTATTCAAATGACCAACTACTCTATCAACAAATAAATATTTAGCAGCAATAATAATCAATATTGATAACAAGATGTTAGCACCAATAATTGCCCAAATTGCACTTGCAACCTCAGCGTCAATAGCATCAACATAAACACCTGTTGCAACAACCCAATTCCAAGCTGGATAAGAACGAGCTACTGAAATTTTACCGAAATATTTATTTTTAGCTTGTCCTTGTTTTACCCATTTGTAATTTGCACGAGCAAGACCATCTTTAACAGCTCCTACTGTCAAATCTTTATAGAAAGTTTTACCGTCTGGGTCTTTTACAATAGAACCATCTTCACCGACTTTTTTAGTTGGGTTTAATAAAAATCTTACTTGGTAATCATTAATCCAAACATAAGATTTGTCTGGGTTTTTAGAGTTAAAACTCTTAATTGATTCAATTGCACGTTTTTGAGCTTCTGCTACTGTCATTTCTCCACTTACAGCTAGTTCGTGGTAATAATCAATAGCATCATAAGCAACTTCAAGAACATTATCTATTCTGTGTTGTTCTGCAATTAATAAGTTTTTCTTGATATTGATACCAACAATAATACTTGAAACCACTAATATAAGAACATTAATGATAACAATCATAAAGTTGATTTTAATCCCAATACCTTGTCCTTGATTTCTCATAAATCACTCCTAATAATAAATATAATAGTACATCCTTGATATACAAACATGATACATTATAACTTTAATTTTATCAATAGCAAATTGTTAAAAATTATTAACTTACTTATTTCTGTTTGTTACTGTGTTTTCAAATATATATCTTGCTGAAGACATCGCAAGAGTCTTTAATGAACAAATCCCGTTTTCTCTATTTAACACACCAAGACTTGATAATCTTGCAGCAAGCAATTCATTCAAATCATTTGTATCAATAAATAACGAACATTCTTTTGAACAAGCACCTTGATTAAAAGGACAAGATTTTGTAGTTTCTGACATAAAAATAACCTCCATATTTAATATAGAGGTTATTCTACAATTTTTTATTTTAAAAGTAAAATTTATTAACAATAATTAAATTAGAATAAATTTGCTTTTTGTTCTTTTAGAGATTCCAATTCTTTTAATTTTGAATTTTTAGTGAAGTTGTACCAGCTAGTTTCGCCGTAATCTTTAGTTTCTTCTTCTAATTTTTGAATTTGAGCTTCTAAAATTGCTTCCATTTCGCCAGATTCAATTTCTCTGATTTGTTGTTCTAAAGAAGCTTTAGAAGGTAAATAACCTGCGCAACGACCATAGTTTCCAAGTTTTTCGATTTTTTCAACTGATTCTAATTGAGCTCTTAAGATAGCTAATTTTGAACCTTGTCTTGGATTTTCAATATATTGAGCTCTAATTTTTTCTGCTTGAATTTTGTGAGCTGCATTTTGTCCATTGTTTTGAGGTAATTTTTCAGTTGATTCATATTTTGGTTGAGCATCTTTTTCGATTTCATTGTAAATAGCTCTTAATTCTTCTTTTGTAAATGATTTTTCTAATTCTGCAATTCTTCCATTTGCGTAGTTTAAGAAGTATCCTGCACCTTGAGTTCCGCTAGATTTTTTTTCTGCAACTTGTTTTACTAAATCCATTAATTCTTTCTTTTGAGCTTCTTTATGTTCAGCTTTAACTTCTTGGTGACGTTTTGCACATGTATCTGAACCTTGTTGTGTTAATTTTGCTTGTTCAGGAGTAAAACCTGTTGTTTTTGTTTCAGCTTTAGGAGCTGCTTTTGTTTCTGTTTTAGCTTCAGTATTTTGAGTTTTGTTTTCTTGAGGAGCAACATAACTATTTGCAACTGGATTAGAAGTATATGATGAATTATTTGTGAATACTGAAGTACCTTCGTTTAAAATTGCTGCCATTTTATTGATGTATGCAGCAGTTGAAAGACCTGACATAATAGGAGAATTTAAACCGATGAAACAAGAAGTTGCTGTCATTGATGTATTTGTTAAATTTTCCATTCTTTTGATTTTATCAACAGTTGAAGCGTTCAAACCTGAAGATTGAGTTGTCATATTTGAGTAAGCTGTTGAATAACCTGCTAAAGAACTAATTGCGTTTACGAAATCCATCTTTTTATCCTCTTGTTATCTCTCTGTATATATATAAAGAATATATACTCAAAAAAATTGCCTTTTTGGGTTCATAAACATGCACCAAAAGGCTAAAGCCCAGTATTTACAAGAAATTTTTTGTAACAATTTCTTAACATTTTAAAAGGTGTCATATCCATGTTAAAATTACAATATGTTTACAGGTATCATCGAAGAAATCGGAAGAATTAAAAAATTTCAATTAACACAGAAAAATGCGTTAATTGAAATCGAATGTAAAAAAATACTTGAAGAAATAAAAATAGGCGACAGTGTTGCAATAAATGGAGTTTGCCAAACTGTTACAACAATTAGTAACAACTCATTTACTGCTGATGTATCTACTGAAACTTTAAAAGTAACAAATTTTTCTAACTTCAAAATTGGAGATTTTGTAAATTTAGAAAGAGCATTAACTCTACAATCAAGATTAGGTGGACACATTATATCTGGACACGTTGATAATATTGCAAAAATAGAAAATATTTCACAAAATAGCGATTTTTACCTATTTTCAATTTCAATACCAAAAGATATTGAAAAATACGTAGTTAAAAAAGGTTCAATTTGTATAAACGGTATCAGCCTTACTGTTGCTAATATTTCAGATAGAACAATTGAATTAGCAATAATCCCACACACATACAAAAACACAAATTTACAATATCTAAAAGCCAATGATAATGTGAATATCGAAGTAGATATGCTAGCCAAGTATGTTGAAAAATTTTTATCAAGGGATAATAATAGTTGCATAAGCGAAGATTTTTTAAAGGAAAATGGTTTTTATTAAATGAGTGGTGAAGAGAATAACAATACAATTTTCAATACCATAGAGGAAGTAATTGAAGATTTCAAACAAGGAAAACCTGTTTTAATAGCAGATGACGAAGACAGGGAAAACGAAGGAGATTTAATCTGTGCTGCAGATATGATTACTCCTGAAATAATAAATTTTATGGCAAGCGAATGTAAAGGTTTGATTTGCCTTGCAATAGCACCTGAACAAGCTCAAAAAATTGGACTTACACAAATGGTAGAAAAAAATACCGAAAGCTCTCAAACTGCTTTTACACAAAGTATTGATGGTGCAAAAAAATATGGTGTTACAACTGGAATTTCCGCTTTTGATAGAGCAAAAACTATACAACTTGCTATTTCAAAAGATGCAAAACCTGAAGATTTAAGAAAACCTGGACACATCTTCCCTTGTGTTGCAAAACTTGGCGGAGTTATACAAAGAGCAGGACACACTGAAGCAAGTGTCGATTTGGCAAAACTTGCAGGACTTTCACCAGCAGGTGTAATGTGCGAAATTATGAATAGCGACGGAACTATGGCAAGAAGAGATGAACTTAAAGTTTTTGCCGAAAAACATAATTTGAAATTCATTACTGTCGCACAAATCATAAAACATAGACTTAAAACTGAAAAATATGTAACAAGAGAAGCAGAAGCTACATTACCAACAAAATTTGGAACATTTAATATCTACGGATATTTAGACAGACTTACAAACGATGAACATATTGCAATAGTAAAAGACGACGGTTCTGATAAAATTCCTTTAATAAGAGTTCATAGCGAATGTTTGACAGGCGATGTATTCCATAGTTTAAAATGCGATTGTAATTCACAACTTCACAGAGCTTTAGAGATGGTAGATAAATACGGCAAAGGCGCTGTAATTTATATGAGAAACCATGAAGGAAGAGGTATTGGTTTAATAAATAAAATCAAAGCCTATGCTCTACAAGAAGAAGGACAAGACACAATTGAAGCTAATATATCTTTAGGTTTTCAAGAAGATTTAAGAGATTATGGAGCAGGTGCACAAATAATTTTAGATTTAGGTTATAATGATTTTAAACTAATCACAAACAATCCTAAAAAAATAATCGGACTAAAAGGATATGGACTTAAAATTCATGATATAGTAAACTTAGAAGCATATATTACAGAACATAATAAAAAATATATGAAAACTAAAAAAGAAAAAATGCATCATATGTACTAAAACAAAGTTTTACTCGGAGAAATTAATGGCTGACATAAAATATGAAACTAAAAATTTAGACCAAAACACCTACAAAATTTTTGCAGGCGTTTATAGTGATTTTAGAACAGCTGCCATTAGTGACTATAAATTTGAACTAGAACCACTATTGTATGAAGATTTTATTAATGCAGTAGAAAAAGGTCTTGAAAATTGTATCGTTTTATTTGAAAACGATATTCCAACCGCATTTTTAGCTTACACAACAGTTATATCAGAAGCAATTGAATTAAACGTAATCCATTGTTTAGGAACAGAAGATTTACTTACAAAAAGAAAACTTCTTCTTGAACAGTTCTTAAAAGACACAGAAGAAGAAAGAAAAGAAAAAACTGTTTGTTACCCAATGATTGGCTCTCAAAGTCAATTTGTAACAGACATTTCAAACTACGGTTTTAATTTTGTTGGACTTGCGGTTTTAAGATTTTTCTTTGGCAACGAATTTGATTGCAAAACAATTTTAAAAAATGCTGAACTTAAACCTTTAGAAGAAGGTTATACTTTCGATTCTTGGAAAGACGAATATTTAGAGAAATCTATCGAAATTGTTAATAAAGCATTTATAAATTCATCAGATGCACTTTTTGACCCTCGTTTTAGAACAATCGAAGGAACTAAAGATATTTTAACTAAAATTTCTACTGGCGTATATGGAGAATTTTTACCAGAAGTTGTAACTATTCTAAAATACAATGATGAAGTTTGTGGACTTTGCCTTGTTAATATTACTGATGGAAGAATTGCAAACATCCCAATTTTTGCAATAGCACCTGAACATCAAGGAAAAGGTTTATCAAAACACTTACTTAAAAATTCTATCTCTACTCTTGCAACTTGGGTTGAAGATAACAAAAGAGATTTTTCTGAAATAAATACAACAACAGAAACTGATAATTATCCTGCTCTAAAAATGTATAGAAGCGTAGGATTTAAAGAAGATTATTATTACCCTCAAAGTTATTTAACTGCAAACACTTAATTTATTTCAAATTAGGTAATCTTTTTACAAAATCAGGAAGATTTTGCTCACTTTGAATAGGTGTTGAAGTTTGCTGTTTTGAAGTATTTGGAAGTGGTGTTATCCATTTAAAAGATTTTACAGAAGTTTGTCTTGTTGGTTCACCACTTATAATAACCATAAATTCTTTTGATGGAAAATGAGTTTTTACAGAAAGAGGGGGAATTTGTGATACATCAGCAATAAAAGAATTATTTTTTATTTGCAAACTTATATCCGATTCTTGTTCATTAATTTTTGATAACGCTGTACCTACAGAGAAGTTACCCAATGGGCCTAAAATATCAGATACATCATTTGAAACTCTACCCATAATCAAAATGTTTGCCAAATCAGGAACTAAATAATATTTTCCTGTCATATACAAACTCATAGAAGGCCCTGAAGTTTTAATATAATTAATATTTGCAACACCTTTATTAAAAGTTAATTGACCTTTCATAGTTTTATAAACACCTGTATTTTTAACAGTCAAAGCCTTTGCCGTTGCATTAATTGTTGCTTTTAAAATTGAATTTGAAATAACATTTTGTGCGTATATCAAATGTTCAAACTTACCCAAAATACCCATTTTTCCATTTGATATTATAAAATTCAAATTACCACCTAAAGTTCTTCTGATTTCTGTTTCGCTACCACTTTTAAAAGTCAAATAGCTATCAAAATCAAGATTTCCGTTTATATCGTAATCAGCACCCATAATTGCAATTGAAGCTAATTTTGAATTTAAACCACGACCTTGCAATCTTGCTGTCACATTTAAGTTCTTAATATTTTCAACTATATTACCAGCGATTTGTCCTAAAAACGCTTCGCCTTTTAATTGAGTTAAATACAAAGTATTATTCTTAAAAGAAATTTTTGAAGTAATATTTTCACATTTTACATTTTTCTTTTTAAACTTCATAACTTCAACTTTTCCTGCTTCTATGCTAAATGGAACACTCATAGCAGCAGAATTTGAGAATGAACGCATAATAGGTTCTAATGTGTCTAAGTTCAACATCCCTGAAGTAAAATTCAAATTTTTAACAACTATACCTTTTGAAATATCGTTATCTAACTCTGCAACAAAATTCATCAAAGAATTTGAAATCAACAATGCTTCACAAGAAAAAGTTGTCTTTGTACCGATTTTCAAAATTGAATTACTCATTCTAAACGACATTGAAGGTATTACAACTGATGGAATATAAAAAATCCCATTAGCAGAAATATTATCTAACATACCAGACAAAACAACATTTCCTTTAATATTCATGCTAGAACCAGCATAACCTTTTAGTCCAACCTTCACCTCATTAGGAATTGAAATATTTACTTCGTCAAGCATTACTTTTCCATCTTGAACAGAAGCTTTTCCAACTAATTCTGTTCCGATATTATCCAACCATAATCTTGATTTTGGAATATTTATAACATTATCTTCAAAAGATACCATTAACCTTGGAATTAAAATAGAATTTTGCAAATTAGGAAGAATATTAAACCCAATAAATTCTCCATTCGCAGTAATTTTTTGTGCTAAAGTTGCGTTTATATCACCTTTTGTTAACAAAATTTTTGAATTAGTTTTTAAATCTTTTAATTTTAAATTTTTCAAAGATACATTAACTTTTGGTGTAATTTTTGCTAATTCACCTTTTACAATAACAACAGCTGATAAATCTCCACTTTGGAATTGAATATTCTTCAAATCTTTGTAACTTGCAATTATATTATTCAAAGAAATCTCGTCAGCTTTAACTAAAATATCCGCATTTGCAAGCTTGTTTATTGACCCTGAAATAACAATAGGATTATTATTCAACAATGCTTTTGCGTCCTTAATTTTTACATTATTATTAGAAAAATCAACATCTGCATTTATTTTATCAAGTAATATATGATTATCTTTCAAATTCAAGGTTGTATCAACAATATTAAGATAACCAGACGAAGTAATATGTTTCAAATCACTTTTTACTGAAAAATTAGCTTTTACATATCCTTTTGCACTTATATTATTCATAAAAGATTTGCCTATTGAACTTGAAATAGTTTTTGCAAACATTAGCAAATCTTTAACATATATCTTATCACTACTTATATTTAAATTTAAAGACTTATTCTTACCTGTAACAAAAACACCTTGTAAATGAGCTTTAGTATTTTTATCTATCGCTAAATTTGTATCAACAGATACCTTATCTCCAGCGAAATTCAAACTTAAATTATTCTTTGGAAACTTTTTATCTTCACAAACAAAAGTAACATCTTTCATATCCAATATACCATCGATAGTTGGGACATCATCTTTTTTACCGATACTCATATCAGCGATAAACATGCCTGAAAGATTATATTTATAAATATTAGCCAAAACTTTTTCTAATTTTATTTGAGGTTTTTCAAATTTTGTATTTGAAACAAAAGAGTCGTCAACTTTCATATTTAACAAATAATCCAATTGTTCTCTTTCGTTCAAAATTAATTTACCATTTGTTTTGAAAATTTTTTCATTTAAAATTTCTGAATTATAACATTCAAAACCAGTACCCTTTAAAGTATAAACATTTTTCTTATCAACTAAAGTAAAACGATAATAACCTAAATTGATTTTAGGTAAATCTTTTGAAAGTTTGAAAGCTTGATTAGAATTCGCATTATCTTTTAAATTAAATTTATTTACATCAATTTGTGAAATAACTTTTTCAGCACTTAAATTTGTAAATTTTAACTCTTTATACAACAACGAAAACAACGATATTTTAACTTTAAAATCGTTTATTTGCATAAATTTTTCATTGTTATTATAAAAATCAATTTTAGGAGTAGTTAAAACAAATTTAAAATCCCAAGATGTCTTTATTTTTATATCTTTAAACTTTGTATCTATTGAAGTTGATTCATAAACATTTTTTTGAATTACTGTAATAAAAGTATTAAAATTTACAAAATTAGGCACTATAAATAAATAACTTACATAAGCAAGTATTAGTAATGATATTAGTGCGGATAATATATATATTAATATCTTTTTCATAATTTC
>JAZLGV010000061.1:0-16443 GCA_045616505.1 Candidatus Gastranaerophilaceae bacterium
GAAAGGAAAAAACAAAATGTTAATATAGACAGACTTGATGATTTGATGTTAGCAACGGAAGTCAAAACAATACAACGTAACGGTATTAGATTTTTGAACTGTGATTATTTTGATGAACGACTATATGGTTTTAAAAGCAAAGTTTTAATTAAATACAATCTTTTTGATTTGTCGCAAATAAAAGTTTTTACTACAAAAGGTGAATTTTTGTGTGTAGCAAATCGTGTAATAGAAACTCATCCGATGGCAAAGATTTTAGGAACAATACAAGATTTGGAAGATTACAAGCAAAAAATTGTTAAACAGAAACAACTGAAAAAGCAAACAATAAATGCTGTTAAAAATTATCTTTCATCAGATGAAGTTAAATATTTGGAAGTAAAAATGGATGATGAAATTTTTAAACACGATTTAAACGCTATTAAAACACCTTTTAAACAGGGTTTAAAACTTGCTTTTAAAAACAATGCCGAAAAATATGAATATTTAATCAAAAACGATCCAAATAATTCGTGGATAGATGAATTTAAAAAGACTAAGGAGTACGAACTTTTATATGCGTAAAATTTTTGTAAAAACAAGTAATGTTAGAAACTTTATCGGACTTGTTGAAAACTTGAACAACAAACCGAAAAATATTCCAAAAATGGGTTTGATTTACGGTGAACCTGGGTTGGGAAAATCTCAAACAGCATTGTGGTTGGCTTGTAAATATGATGGAATATATTTAAGATGTTCAAACCTTATGACAGGTCGGTGGTTACTTGAAGAAATGGTTAAAGAAATGGATGAAATTCCAAGATTTTTAACTTCTGATAACTTTAATATCATAGTCAAAAAACTAAAACAAAACCCACAGATTATTTTTATTGATGAAATTGATTATCTGATGAACAATTATAAAACCATTGAAACTTTGCGAGATATTCACGATGAAACAAATTGCCCGATTATTTTTATCGGAATGGGTTTGGCTCACAGGAAACTTGAAAGATACAAACATTTATATGATAGATTTTCCGAAATTATGAAATTTGAAACATTTGGTGTAAATGATTTAAAACAAATCTTTGATCAATTATCTGACGTAAAAATTACATCTGACGCAATTGAATATATTTACCCCAAATTCAATCGGTTTAGGCAAATTGTGCAATTAATCAACCAACTAGAAACAGTTGCAAAAGAAAATAATCTGTCGGAAATAACAACGGAAATCATAAAGGAGATTTTATGAACATAGAAAAATTAGCAAAACATTTGAAAGAATTTACACTTGATGAAATCGAAATGATAGCAGAAGAGAACTGTAAAACAAAACTTGAACAACTTTTGAACAAGGATAAAATTGTGTTTAAAAGGGGTATGTACAAATATGTTGAAAATATTGATACTGTTAATTTTGGGGTGTTTTTAGATAGCAAAAAAGTTATAAAATCAATGACAATTAATGACGCAATTCAATATTTTTTAATCAATTATGTTGCAAAGTTTTGTTCTAAAAAAACAAACAGAATTTATAAAGCAGCTTTTAAATTAGATATAATTCCGATTTTAAAGAAAAATAATATTACAAAATTTGAGTCGAAAGAAATTATTGCTATTTACAAAGCTTTTTCAGAAAAAGAATTTAAGCCTCGCCGACTAAAAAATACAATGGCACTTTTGAAACAGTTTTTGAAATATTGTAAGACCGAAGGTTTGATTAAAAATTATGCTAATTTTTCTGTAAAAAGACTAACTGAAAAGAATGAATTTAGTTTAGACAGAATAGTTTTTGAAGGAGAGTAATATGAGCAAAATGAAATATTACAACGAAGCTGAAAGATTGTATTTGTATGACAATTTGTCTGCTGATGAAATTTATAAGCAGTTAAATATTTCTCGCAGAACTGTTTATTATTGGAAAGAAAAATTTAACTGGGATAAAAAACGTGCTGAAAAATTGAAAAATAAAGAAACGATGAGCAAAGATTTGCTTGAATTTATCAGAAAATTAATGAAAAAAATTGCAACAGATTTAGAAAATAAAGTGCCTGTAAATCAAGCACTGTTTTATTCTTTGAACAATCTGCTCAAATGTATGCCGGACTTACAAAAATATGAAACAGAAGTAAAAAATTTCAAAGAACCGAAAGACGATATTTTCTCGGAAGAATTTATAAAAGAAATTCGCAGAGAGTTTTTGAATTGGGAACCTGAAAAGTAACCAAATATAAAAAATTATAGAGATACTGAAACTAACAAATAACTAATAATTTTAATAGTATAATGAATTTATGGGTATAAAGGATGCAAAGATACTTGTTGTTGAAGATGAGGTTCAATTAAACAGAGTAATTGAACTTATGCTTCAGGCAGACGGATATTATAAAATAAAATGCGTATATGACGGAAATGAAGCTCTTAATTTTATCAAATCTGATAAACCGGACTTGATTCTGCTTGATGTTATGATTCCTGAACTTGACGGTTATTCCTTATGCAAAATAATTAAAAGTGATGAAAATTATAAAAACACTAAAGTTATTATGCTTACTGCTAAAAAAATGGAAGAGGATATTTTAGAAGGGTTTAATTCAGGAGTAATTGACTATATTACAAAACCATTCAGTAACAAAGTTCTTTTAGCAAGAATAAAAGCTCATTTAGAATCACTTGATTCTATTGGTGGAATTAAAAAGTATAAAGATATAATTGTTGATACTGATAAAGTGACGGTAAGAGTTAATAATCAAGAAATTGAACTTACAAATTTTGAATACAAAATTTTAGATACCTTTATTTCAAATATAGGAATTGTTTTTAGCCGTTCATCTTTGCTTTCAATGCTTAGAGGTAACGAGGGATTTAATATATCCGAACGTGCTGTTGATGTTCAAATTTTAAATTTAAGAAGAAAGCTTGGTGAAAGAGGACAAGATATTGAAACAATAAGGGGTGCAGGGTATAAACTTAAGGAAATTATATGAAAAAAAGAGATTTATTTTGGATTAACAAAATTTTTTGGCTTACAGGGATTTTGGTTATTTTCATTGGAATTTCCCTATATAATTTTGTCCAAATAAATCATTTATATTTAGACGGTGAAAAAAATGAAATTAATTTTTATAAAAAACAAATAAGACTTGCTTCCACTCCATATTTAACCAAAAACGATACTCAAGGATTACAGGAATATTGTGAAAATTTTGAAAATGAAAACGATGTATCGTTTCAGATTTTTGACAAAAACAAAAAACTTATTGCCGGAACATCACTTGATAACAAAGAACTTGACCTTGATGAACATATACTTGATATGCAATTAAGCAAATGGACAATATTTAAGAGCATTATTAAACATCAAGAATTATCTGATGTTAGTGAATTTAAAGTAAAAAACAATAAATATTATTTGAAACTCGTATTGCTTGAATATGATTTTGTTTCATCTTTAATAGGTACTCAAACAAATATTACAATATTTTTAATTGCTTGTTTATTGCTTTTGAGTGGATATTTTGTACATGTATTTTTCACTATAAGAAAATCTTTTAATAATTTGGAAGATAGTGTTATAAAAATTTCAAAAGGCGAATTGGATACTGAAATAAAAATTTCCAAAGAAGGCTTATTGCAAGAAATTTCACTTGCAATAAAGCAAATGGGGGTTAAATTAAAAAATCAAATTGAAAGATTAAAAAAGCTTGAAACTTACAGATCAACTTTTATTCAGGATATGACACATGAAATTAAAACTCCAATTGCAACAATAAATTCAGCTATTGAACTTTTGAAAATAAAAAATTCAATTTCTGATAATGACAGAGAATGTTTTGATATAATACTTTCTCAAACAGACAATATAAATAAACTTATAAATGATATTTTAAGTTTATCTGAAATTGAACTTGAACGAACAAACGGAAACAAAGATTTTACAACATTTAATCTTAATAAAACAATAGAAAAAGCAATTTCTTGTGTAAATCTGCAAAATGCAAGTATTTCTTTTTTGCCAAAATGCAATACGGATATTTTTGCAAACGAAGATTTACTTATAACAGCTGTTATAAATCTTTTGAACAATGCAATTAAATACTCTGAATCTGAAAAAATTGATGTGATTTTAGAACAAGATAATGCTAAAATTATTATTTCAGTTAAAGATTATGGCATCGGAATTGAAGAAAAACATTTGGATAATTTATTTAAAAGATTTTATAGAGTTGATAAAGCAAGAAGCCGAAAAACAGGCGGTACAGGTCTGGGGCTTGCAATAGTAAAACATATTGCTCAACTTCATAAAGGCAATGTTGTTATAGAAAGTGAAGTTGGCAAAGGTTCAACTTTTAAGATTATTTTACCTCAGGAAATACCTACAGATTAATTTTTCTAAATTTTTGCTAACTAAATTCCTGTAAACATTCTTGTATTAATATCTTTATTTATCTTAAGTAACAGATATTTTATGCCGAATAATGTTGCGGTTGAAAGTAGTGCAACAAGAATAAAACGAACTGTTACACATAAAATAATCTCTGAAAAAGTTCCTGCAACAATTACATTGGGCAGATTAAAGATTTGATTATATATAAAAAACCAGTACCAATGAATAAAAAACAATCCAAAGCTATATTTTGCAATAAAATCAAGTGTCTTATTAGTTTTATTGTGAGATAAAATAAATTCGTCATAATGTTTAAGATACGCTAATAACAACATTGTTACAAAGGTTTTGGATATAGTAAAATTACACCAATTAAATTTATAGGTCAGATAAATATTTAATCCACTCGTTAAAATTACACCTATCCACAAAATCAATCTTTTATCATAAAATTCATCGATAATATTTTTATTAGCAGAACAAAACATTCCGAATATATAAAGAGATAGGAAATGAACAAATCCGGAAAGAACATAATTTACATAAGCTAAATATCTTTCTAAATAACTTAAATTTATTAAATCAGAATACTCAGGACTGATTCTGGGGAAGAATATTGTTATCAAAAATAAAAATGGAAGAGTTTTATACAATATTTCCTTTTTTTCCAGTTTAAGCAGTCCCCAAGAACAAATAAAAAATATTACAATCATTGGAATAAACCACGCAGGTATATTGTGAACTCTGCCAACTGTTAAGTGCATTGGTATTTGAAGCCAAGCAGGAATATCAAAGAATGTGTTTTTATAGGTCATTGGCATGGCTAAACAAAAAATTAATCCGGGAATTGATGTTATTAAATACGGCATAATAACATTTGTCCATTTTTTCTTCATATAATTTTTGTATTCAAATTTAGATGACAAATGCTGAAATAAAAATCCAGAAATAAATATAAAAAGAGCAGTTCCGCCACAAACGATTTCAGTATTTATTATATGAGGTAAAGTACCGTCAGAGCCAAACTGCATTGTATGCCCCATTATAATAAGCAAAATAGCAAGTCCTCTAAATACATTTATATAATTTAAAAATTGCTTCTTTTTCCCCTGATTTATAACTTTTTCCATAATTTACTCCTTACGGTAATTTTAACCATACAAACGAATGTGAAAACATTAATAATCTTGTTTTGTTATTTTTTAAAGAAAGTTTTAATTTATATTTTTCATTGTTTAAAATGTTTGTCAAAGTTACTATTTGTTGATTTTTCTTTAAACCTTTTAAAACTACGTCTTTGGGTAAAGCAAGTTCTGCAATACATCTTCTGTCGGAGAGATTATTAACTATTAAATATTTATCTCCTTTATAACTTCTGATATATGCAAGAATGTGTTTATCTGTATCCAAAATTGTTAAGTCACCTCTTGAAAGAGCGGGAATATTTTTGCGAAGTTTAATCATATTTTGAACAGAATGATAAATTTTTCCGCTGTAGCTTTTATTTTCTTTGCTTGCGTTATAAAAACTATCTTTAGTAAGATGTCCTCTGTTAATATCCCTGCTGTCAAAGAATGATAGCAATTTTATTTTGCTTAATTTTTTTCTCAAATTAGCAGATTTTTTTGCATTTTCAAAATTATTTTTTGCGCCGATTTCATCACCGTAATATATAATAGGTATCCCGGGAAGTGACAACAAAACAGAAAATGCCATATTAATATGTTGATAATCTTCATTAAGAAAATTTGCCATTCTTCCTGAAACCCCATACCCTTTTCTAAAAGGTGCACCTTTATTTGCCAAAGCATTATAAATAAGTTCTCTCATTTCGGGAGTTACCATCTCTAAGGTAAGTTCATCATGTACTCTTAAAAAAGTTGCCCAACTTGTAGATTCAGGAATTTTGGGCAAATCTTTAACTGATTTTTTAAAATACGAATTGTTTTCCGTAATAAATGTTGCCCAAAGTGCAGGCATTTCAGGGAAATTATAAGCAATTTGAACTTCATCTGTTCTTTTTAATTCTTTTTCTTGACCGTTAATTGAAACATTAGTTTTTCTTTCTGTTCCAAAATACGGAATAACATTTTTGGGTAATTGACACGCTTCCGCTTGCATAACAGTTCTTGGAGCAATGGCTTGCAAATAAACGCTCAAAAGTTTGATAATTTCATGAGTTTTGTCTAAATTTTCGGCATTTGTTCCATTTTCTTTAATCAAATAAGGAATTGCATCAAGTCTGAATATATCTACCCCTAAATTTGCCCAATAATTCAATGTTTTGAGATTATAATACAAAACTTCAGGATTTTCCCAATTTATATCCAATTGAAATGGATAAAAGGTATGATAGAAATAATAATTCTTTCCTTTAACCTGAACTTTTCTATAATGATTTTCTGATATTTCTGGGAATATCAATCTTCGTTTGCTTATCGTGCCGTCATTTTCTTTGTATTCAACAATATGCCCCAGTTTTTTATCTACAGATTTTGTGTATTCAGGCATAGTTTCCCTCACCACAAAATATTTAATTTTACTTTCATCACCTTTTAAAATATCCTGAAACCATTCATGTTGTTCTGAAAAATGGTTTAAAACTAAATCTGCTTTAATTTTAAAGCCATGTCCTTTTGCTTTTTTAATAAAGGATTCAAATTGTTCTTTTCCGCCTAAATCTTTTCTTATGCCTTGAGGATTTTTAACATCAAATCCTGCATCTTCCATCGGGGAATCAGCAAAAGGAAGCATATAAAGAGTTGTTACACCTAGATCTTTTAAGTATGAAAGCATTGCTTCCGTATCTTTAAATTGATTAGGTTTTCCGTCGGTTACAGTTCCGAATTGATCTACATAAAACATATAAATAATTTCATCTTTATACCAATCAGATACAAGGTTCAAATCATCTTTTTTTAAATCTAAAGAACGGCTATCGACTGTTTTTTGAGCAATTTCATTAATTCTGTTAAAAATATCTTCCGAATTTTCAGCTCCATAAATATTTGTGACATGTGCTTTTAATTCTTTTGTTGTTTTTTGAGTAAATACGCTTTGTTGCACATCTGCAGCTGCAGTGTTTGTATCTTTTTCTGATATTTCCTGAGAATAAGCATACAAATTTATATTTATAAATAATAAAAATATTAAAAATAATATTATTTTTTTCATATTGATTCCCATCATTTAATCTTAAACTTTAGTTTCTCTTATTTTTGAGTCAGAATTTCATTTTTTCTCCATTTAACGGTATGTCCGTCTTTTAGGTCATCTGTTATATTTCTTATGAGATTTTCATTTCCTTTAAGACCATCTAAAATTTCAACTTTGTCACCGAAATCACGTCCTGTAAGCACTTTTTGAAAATGAATTTTTCCTGCTTCATCAACGGTTACAACATGTCTTCCTGAATTCAATGTAGTCAGGCACGCAGGATTAACAGTTATAATTTTTTCTTCTCCTTTAATATCAATATCTGATTTCACATACAAGCCCGGATACAAACTAGATTTACCGTTATTTTCTATGATTACAACAACTTCCATTGTGCGTGAAATAGGATCTATTGTCTGTGAATTTTGCGTAATAACTCCTTTAAATTTATCCTTTGGGTTGTTAGGTGTGTATAAATCTACTGTCATGCCAAGTTTGACATATGGTATATAGTTTTGCGGAATATTTAAACTTACCCTGAATTTATCGATTTGTTGAATTTCAAATAAACTTGTACTTGTACTACTTCCGCCGGCAACAACATTTGCCCCGCCATCTATATTGTATTTACTTATGACACCGCTAAACGGAGCACGGACATTTTTATAATCCATAAGAGCCATAATTCTGTTTTTCATTGCATTAGCACTTTTTACTTCAGCTTTGGCTGCAAGATAATTCATTTCGGAAGTTTTAAATTCATTATATTTTGCATCGAGTTCTTGTTTTGAAATTGCTCCGCCGCCTGATGATTGTTTATATCTGTCATAACTTTGTTTACTAAAATTATATTGATATTCTGCTTCTAATAATCTTTTTTGAGCAGCCAGCAAATTTGCAATTGCACTTTGTCCTTCTTGATCCAAATCAGGAGAATCGATAGTAGCAAGCAATTGTCCTTGTACAACTTTATCTCCTAACTCTACATAACGTTTTTTTATTAAGCCGTTAATTCTTGAAAATATTTCTGTATGGAGATAAGGTTTTAATTCACCGCTAAGTTCCAGTACAGAATCACCATTTTGTACTTGTGGAGTTTCTACAAGAGCAACGTATTCATAATTTTTAGCATTTATCCACGTGATAACAAGTCTTGTAACTTTTGGTATGAAACCAAGCAAAAACATAAAAACAAATATTGCAATCACACTTGCTTTTACTTTATGTTTCTTTATTGTATCAAATATATAGTTAATCATAATCCGTTTTCCTCACTATATTTTTTATCTTTATTCATAATTGCAAATAACATTGGCACAATTATTAAAGTGGCAAAGGTCGCAAAAAGTAATCCTCCAATTACCGTCCTTCCGATTGGAGCATTTTGTTCGCCACCTTCTCCTAGACCTAAAGACATTGGCAACATACCCAAAATCATTGCTAAAGCTGTCATTATAACAGGTCTTATTCTTGTAAATCCCGCATCAACTGCTGCTCTTACAGAATTAAATCCATTTTTCATTTTATTTGTTGCAAAAGAAACAACCAAAATTGAATTTGAACAAGATACGCCAATCGCCATAATAGCACCCATTATTGCCTGAATACTAAAAGTTGTATCGGTTGTGTATAATATCCACAATATACCTGCTAAAGCTATTGGCACAGGAGTAATTATAATAAATGGATTTCTCCATGATTGAAAATTGGTAACGATTAAAAGATATACCAAAATCAATGCAAGCAATAATCCTGATAATAAAGATGAAAATGCTGATTTCATAGCATTAGCTTGTCCTAAGATATTAATAAATGTTCCTCGTGGAGCTTGTTTTTCATATTTTTTAACGATTTTTTGAATATCATCTGCCACAGAGTCCAAATCTCTGTCTTGAATATTTAGCAAAATATCGTAAACAGGTACAATGTCGTAATGATTAACAACACTCGGTGCTCTACTTTCTTGTATAGTTGCAACATTAGATAATCGTACCGGCTTATTTTCATTGAAAGCAAGTGGAATATCTACAACGTCTTTAACCGAATTTATCCAATATGGCGGAACTTGTAGTGCAAGTAAATAATTAACACCATTTTCAGGATCTACCCAATATGCAGGCATTGCTTTTGCACTTGATGAAAGTGCAATAATTACATTTTTAGCAACGTCAGCCTGTGTTAATCCCATATTAGCTACTTTTACTTTATCAACTTCAAGTTTTATTTCAGGATAATCAGTAATTTGGTGAATATGTGCATCTGCAACACCTTTTACTTTTTTAATATCCTCAAGCATATCCAAAGCAAGCACATAATTATTTTTTGTGTCTTCGCCCTGAATTTGAACATCGATAGGTGAAGCAAGTCCAAAGTTCAGAATTTTACCCACCATATCTGCACTTTGGAAGAAAAATACCATATTAGGATACTTTTCATTTAAAACTTTGCGAAGTTTTTTAATATATTTTTCAGTAGGTTTGTGATGTTTTTTCAGAGATATTAAAATTTCTCCGTCACCCATTCCAAGTTGCGAATTATCCATAAATGCAAGATTTAACATACTTACGGGAATTCCGATATTATCAAGCATTGTGTCAATCTCACTTTCTGGAATAACAGTTTTAATAGTTTTTTCAATATCCGAAAAAGCTCTAGCTGTATCTTCTATTCTTGTTCCGTGTTGAGTGTAAACATGAAGTCTGATTTGCCCTGCATCAACACTAGGGAAGAAATTTTCTCCAATAAACGGTAATAAACAAAAAGAAATCAAAATAATGAGGCCATAAAGTTGTAATGTTTTTTTAGGATTTCTCATAACCTGTTTTACTAAAAACTGTTTGTATATTCTTCTTAATTTTGCAAAACTTTTGTTTACCATTTCATGCAAATCATATAATAATGTTTCAGGTTTAAGTGTTTCTTGTTTCTTTAGCAATTTATCGACCATAACCGGCACTAATGTATTTGATAACAAGTAAGAGCCAAGCATAGAGCATATTACTGATAACACCATTGGTGCAAATAAAAATTTCGTAGAACTTTTCATCAAAAATATAGGAGCAAAAACCATACATATAGATAATGTTGAAACCAATGTCGGTACTGCGACTTCTGAAGCTGATTTACAGATAATTTCCTGTAAACTCATTTTGTTTTTATAAATTTCCTTATTTCTCAAAATATTTTCTAAAACAACAGTTGAATTATCTACAAGCATACCAATTGCAAGTGCCATACCGCTAAGAGTCATAATATTTAGGGTTTCTCCGTTTAATGACAGACAAATTATTGCAAATAATATAGATAACGGAATTGATACAGCTACAATAAATGTGGAGCGGATACTACCTAAAAATAATAAAATCATTAAAGCAGTAAGAATAGCTGCAAGTGTACCTTCAAAAATAACACTATGTATAGAACTTTTAACAAATATGGATTGGTCAAATAATTCGTGCATTTGAATTCCTGTAGGAACCATTTTCTTTATTACAGGAATTATTTTTTTGCATCCATCAACAACTTTTATTGTTGAAGTTTTGCCCGCTTTATAAACTGTCATCAAGCTTCCTGCCATTCCGTCGTGACGAACAATGTTTTCCTGAACGGCATTTCCATTATGAATATATGCTACATCACGCAAATAAACAGTTTCACCGTTTTTTGACCTTATAGGAAATTTATTCATCTCATCAATTGTTTTTGTTGCATTATTCAATGTTATGTAATAATCAAAGCCACCTATCTTGGCATTTCCTGATGGCAATATAACATTTTGTTCCGAAAGAATGTTGGTTACAGACAAAGGTGTAAGTCCACGTGCTTCCATTTTTTGCATATCAAGGTCAACCATTATTTGACGTGACAAACCACCCATAGGTAAAGGAATTTGAGAGCCCTCTACTTTTGACATTTGAACCTTTATTATATTTTGCGATAAATCAGATACATCAAGTAACGGTAAATCTTTTGAAGATACAACAACCTGCAATACAGGTATTGTGGTTGGGGTATATTTTACAACTTGCGGAGGCCTTATCCCAAGCGGCATGTTGTTTAACGCAACTTGTGATGCTGAATTTAATTGAGTTATAGCAGTATTAACATCTGCTCCTGGATGCAGGAATACTTTTATTACACCTACACCATATAATGATTGTGATTCAATATGTTCAACATCATTCATATTGGCTGAATACATACGTTCGGCGATAGAAACAATACGATTTTCCACATCTTTAGCCGGCATTCCTGTGTAGTCCCATACCGCAACAACGGCAGGTGTATTTATTTCGGGGAAAATATCTGTCGGAGTAGAAAAAATTGCAACTAAACCTAAAATCAGAATAAAAAGAGCAAGCACAATTACTGTATAATAATATTTTAGAGCTGCTTTTATAAAATTACTCATTTATCCTACCCCCTAATGCTTTATACAAACTTACAGTATCTATCAATGATGTAGCTTTTGCTTTATTTGCAGCATTTTCATTAATTAAATATTGACGTCTTGCATCAAGCTCATCAATTCTGTTACCAATACCCGAAAGATATCTTATATGTGCAACATTGTAATAATGTTGAGAATTTGTCATCATAGCTTTGAAATCATTGAATGCTTTATAATCCGTCTTATAACTTGACAGGCAATCATTAACTTGTTTTACGGCGTCGAGTAATGTGTAGTCGTATTGATGTAATTTTTCTAAAGCAAGCTCTTTATTATATTTAAGGAAGTGTTTTTTATATCCGCCTGAATATAAATCAAGTAATAATCCTGCTCCAAACTGATAAACTATACTTTCCCAGTTAAACAATCTTCCTGCTTTAAAACTTTCAAACCCCACCATTTCATTTAAATTAAAAGAAGGAAGAAACATTTTTTTTGCGACTTTTACATCAAATGCTGCTTTTTTTATAGCGTGTTCTGCCTGTATCACATCTGGTCTGTTAAATATTAAACCTGAATTAATTTCTGTATCAGGTAAAAACGGAAGCATCATTTCTTCCATTGTTCTATGATTAATATTTTCTTGTGGTGCGGCTGCTCTTAAAAATGAAAATGCATGTGATAAAATATCTTTCTGCTTATATAGAGCATTTAATTCGTTTTGAGTATTTGTTTTTTCATACTCTGTTATATACAAATCATCATATTTTATTATACCGCCTTCATACAATTGTTTTTTTAGTTTAAGTACTTCTTCAAGATTTTTGAGAATTTCTTCTTCATTTTCTATCAATTCATCGGTGAGAATAATATTAAAATACATTGCACAAACTTCTGAAGTTAGAGATAACATTTTTATATTAACATCTTCTTTAGCTATACGAACATCATATTTTGCGGATTGAACTTTGTCGGAAATCTTGCCAAATATATCAATTTCCCAATTAAGAAATAAAGGCATAGATATATCGGTGTAAGTATTATATTGCTTTCCCGATAGCGATTTTTGCGGATAAACACTTGGCGCGATACCAACATGAGGTAGTCTTTGAGCATTAATTGTTCCCAATAAAGCTTGTGATTGTCTTAATCTATCATTTGCAATTTTCAGAGATGGATTTTGCTCTAATGCTTCCCAAATGTAAGATGATAAATATTCATCAAGGTAGCTTTCCCAAAAATGGTACAATTCAAATTTTTTATCGGACTCTTTATTTTTTTGTCGTTTTGAAACTTTTGGAGGCTCATTTGAAGATATAGCACAAGCTATATCATTAAACCCAACGATTTCCAACAACAATAATATGATAATTACATATTTTATATATTTAAACAATTTTATACCTTTAACTATTTTTATTGCTTTGCACAAAATCCGACAGAAGCGTTGCCTGTAATATGAGTAATAAGTGTATTATAGAAATTCCCCTATTCGATTTATGCACAAATACCCTATTTTAAATGTTAAAATAGAATTGTTAGTTTGAGGTTAGGTGCAATTAAGTCGGTTATCTATTGCATATTATTGTTTGGTAAAGTTAGAAACTTGATGTAATACAAAATTTAATTATCCAATCTCCATCTCACAGTTAATTTCATCTTGTTCTGTATGTTAAATTACATTTATACTATTTTTTTGTAAAAATTTATTTAACATTAAAAAAACAACCTAAAGTTTTATCAAGTATTGTCGAACACTTAAATATAATAATCGTGTCACGGAATAGATAAAATGTCAGAGTTAGGAATATCAAATAACAAACTTAATATACAAACACAAATAGACCAACAAACAGCAATCATGAACAATGCAAAAAATTGGTCTGAAGATTGTGCAAGTGTATTTTCTGAATATGATGTTGAAATGCAAAACGCAACAGAAGATTTTGATATCAACAATATAAATCTTCGTGATGCGGAACAAAATTTGCTTACTATTGATGAAAAAGTTAAAAATTATGCTTCCGAACTAGATAAGACAACAAATAGTTTATCAGAATACAAAAATTTAATGCTAAATACAAAAGACACAAAAACAAAAGATGAACTAAACGAACAGTTAAAAACATTAGCAAGTCAAGCCGAAAAACAAAAAGCAGATTTAGAAGCAGCAATAAAAGAACAAGAATTATCTACAGAAGCTCGTAACAAAGCTATAGATGCATACGATTATGCAAATGTTGTATTAACAGAAATTGGCGCAAATTACAATAAAGCCTCAACTGACAATGATAGTGCATACAAAGATTATTATAGTGAAACAGATAAATTAAAACAATTACAAACAAAAGCCGATAGTTTATCAAGAAACGAAGGCTTAGAAATGTTATCCAAAGAATACGGAACTAACGTTGAAGATTTTTTAAATAACGCAACAGGAGGATATAACTTAGGAAAATCTGATGAAGAAGATAAAAAATTTTTTACAGCATTACAAAACCACATTAATAGAAATGGCGGTTTAAATGCTGCTGAACAATATGCAGATACGACAGAATATGACAATTCTAAAAAACCAACAGACGAAATTAACAAAACAAGTTGTGCAATTGGTATCGCAAGTATGCTTGATGATGACCCAAGATGTGTAAATCTTACATTGGGTGAAAAAGTCGCACTTGTTGTATGTTCACAAGATGACATGGTAAAAAACACACAAACAGGAAATCTTGATAACACTGGTATCGGCAAAAAAGATTTGAACAAATCTTGGACTTTTATAAATAGTTATGACACACAAAAAGCAGAAAACACTCTAAACGAAAAGAAATCACAAGTTAAACAATTTGAGGATATTTTTAAAGAAGTAAAAAATAAACAAAATACGACAAATGATTCAGATGTTATAACACCTGAATCAATAAACGATGTTTACAATAAACTTAAACAAATTCAAAAAGAAAACGAACATACCATAACAAGTATTCAAAAGAATAGTAATGGTTCAAAAACAGTAAAATATTCAGATGGAACACAATTATCTTTTAAAGAAGGAGAAGAAATAAAAATTTCAAAATATTTAGAAGATAGCTATGAATACACAGCGATGATAAATACAACAGAAGAAAAAGGCAAACATCATGATCAATTAATTTCTTCTATTCGCAAAATCACATCATCTAAATCAACGGATTCCACATTTGCATTTGATTATAAAGACGATAACAAAAACCCATTAACAACTAACTTAGATATTACAAATTTAAACAGCAAACATAAAATAAATATTTTTACGAACAGCAATAAACTAAAAAGATAAGTTCAGAAATTTTCTATACAATTATTTGACATGGCGCAAAAATTCGCCTATCATTGTGATGTTTTACATAATTTGTCAAATCGCGATTTTAAATAATAAATATAAAATTAAGGAGTAGAAAATGTTAGACGTAGTAACTTTCGGCAGTGCAACAATGGATATTTTTATAGAAAGTGACAAAGCACACATTGTAAACTTTCGTGGGATTGATGGTGAACTTGATTTATATTGCCTAAAATACGGAGATAAAATTGAAATCGACCATTCAGCATTTGAAGCTGGCGGAGGTGCTATAAATACTGCGGCTTGTTTTGCAAAATTGGGTCTAAAAACTTCTGCTGCTATCAAAATCGGAGAAGGTCTTGATAGACGTGAAGCAAAGAAAACTTTAAAAGACTATGGCATAGATACAAGTTTTATAATGCAAACTGACGAAGCAAGAACAGGTTTTTCTATTATCCTTACAAGTTTTGAAGGTGATAGAACAGTTCTTGCACACAGAGGCGCAAACATTACTCTAAAACCAGAAGATATTGATTTTGATAAACTTAAAAAAACAAAATGGATATATTGTGCGCCACTAAATTCTAAATACGGAAATGTTTTAGAAAAAATCACATATTTCGCAGAAGAAAACAATATTAAAATTGCGCACAACATTGGTGGAAAAGCTCTTGATAAAACATTAGACGAACTAAAACCAATTCTTCAAAGATTAAACATTTTGTCTTTAAACACCGAAGAAGCAACAAGAATTACAAAAATCGAACAAAAATACACAAAAAATAAAAAACAATTTATAAATGATGATGTAAAATTAATGCTCACTACATTGAAATCATACGTAAAAGACATTGTAATAATCACAGATGGTGGCAAAGGCGCTTATGCTTATGACGGCACAAACTTCTATTATGCACCGGTTTATCCGACAAAAAGAGTTAGCACACTTGGTGCTGGAGATGCTTTTGCAAGTACATTCTGCGCAAGCATAATGCTTGGAAAAGATATCAAAAACGCACTACAACTAGCATCTATAAATTCAGGTAATGTTGTTTCATATTACGGCGCACAAGAAGGCTTGCTAGACTTACCAAAACTTGAAGAAATAAATGCCAAAAACACAGAATACAAAGCAATTATTGTGGAATAGAAATTAAGCTAACGGAAACATCTCATCAATATTGTGTTTTGCTTTTTGCAAAA
>JAZLGV010000062.1:0-17761 GCA_045616505.1 Candidatus Gastranaerophilaceae bacterium
AGTAACGACTGATACAAATGATGGTGCAGGATACTACGACGTTGGCCCTGAAGATTTGGGAGAAGACGTAAGAAGCGATATAGTTTTAACCTTAAAAGAAATGGGCTTTGATATTGAAGCGTCACACCACGAAAGTGCAAAAGGACAACACGAAATAGATTTCAGATACACGGATATTTTGACGGCAGCAGATAACGTTGTTACGTTCAAAATTGCAGTAAAAGCCATTGCCGCTAAACATAATTTACACGCAACATTTATGCCTAAACCTGTATTTGGTATAAACGGTTCGGGTATGCACTGCAATATCTCATTATTTAAAGACGGCAAAAATGCTTTTTATGATGAAAATGCGGAATACCAACTTTCTGATGATGCTAAATATGCAATAGGCGGAATTATTAAGCATGTAAGGTCAATAACCGCTATTACAAACCCGATTGTAAACAGTTATAAGCGTTTGGTTCCCGGATATGAAGCACCTGTTTATTTGGCATGGTCTTTGGCAAACAGAAGTGCGTTGTTAAGAGTTCCAGCAAAACGTGGTAATGCAACTAGGGTTGAACTTCGTTCTCCTGACCCAAGTTGTAACCCATATTTAGCGTTTGCGGCTATTTTAGAAGCCGCATTGGACGGTATCAGAAACAAAATTGATCCGCCAGAACCTGTTGAAAGTAATATTTATAAATTGACTTCAAAGGAAAGAAAAAGACAAAA
This sequence comes from Candidatus Gastranaerophilaceae bacterium, assembly GCA_045616505.1. Taxonomy (GTDB): domain Bacteria; phylum Cyanobacteriota; class Vampirovibrionia; order Gastranaerophilales; family Gastranaerophilaceae; genus JAKSUT01. The sequence continues at coordinate 718 of JAZLGV010000062.1, forward strand.
AATAGATTCTCTTCCTGGAAGTTTGGCAGAAGCTTTGGAATGTTTTGATAAATCATTAATTGCAAAAGAAGCTTTGGGTGAGCATATTTTCTCTGAATTTTTAACTGCAAAGAAAAAAGAATGGGATTCGTTTAGGACATTTGTTTCTGAGTGGGAAATAAATAAATATTTAGAAAGATATTAATTCAAAATTATAAAAAGAAACGTTGAGGCAAAATTTATTTTATAAATTTTGCCTCAATTTTGTTGACAATAAAAAATATATTCTTAAATAAATATTGTGAGTTCAAAATGGAGTTTTGTTGAAGATGTTTGAAGTGCTTTTTAAAAAATGCAGTCATTCTAAAATTGGTATGTATCAAAAATCAGGATATTGCCCAGATTGTGGCGAGTATGTTGAAAATCATTGGTATATCACACGTTGTAAATGTTGTGGTGTCAAGCATAAGTCATTAATTAGAAACGGGCATGTTGTCCCTGTTGAACATTTTTGCAAAAATTGTGGCGAAAGTTCTTATATTGTAGAAGAAATTGATTTCCCAGATATAGTGACAATTAACTATGCTGCAGTATTAAGAACTGAACACAAACGATTTGAAATTCCGAATGTAATTCAAATGTGGACAGATAAAGCGAATACTATGGAAGAAGTGAAATTGCTTTCAGCTTGTTAGTTTATTCGCCAGTTCCTTCGCCTTCGCCAGCAGTTTTTGGTACAAAGTTTACTGCTACACCCATTTCTTTAAGGTGTGCTGCTGCTTTAGGTGCAAGTGCTGTATCTGAAAAGTTTTCTAATATTGTTTGGAAACATTCTATCGCATCTTGTTTCATATCTCTAGCTTTGTAAAGAACAGCAGCTTTGTAATAAAGCGGTGCAAGTGATAAATCAGGTGCGATTAACATTTGATTATCAAGTTTTATTTTTACATTAATTAAATCAGAATTGTCTTGAGGTGAAAAAAGACCTCTTGCGTACATTTTTTTGGTCAAAGTATCAATAGATTCACTCATTTGAGTGATTTCTTCTTCTGGAAGACTTCCTTTTTTAGATTTCTTTGCAGCTTCAGATTCTAAGCAGAATATCCCGCAAAATAAAATAATCCCTATAAAAAATGCAACGATTTTTTTCATAATCCCTAATACCCTTAATGTATTTTACAAATATATACTACATGAAGTATTGCAATTTTAACTCAATTAAATGTATGATTTTTGTATGAAAAATTTATCAGAAAAAATTTATCAAATGTTTATAATGGGTGCAGAAGGTGCTGATTTTGAAAAAGAAATTAACCTTAAATCTGCATTGAATAAAGGTTTGGGCGGTGTGATATTTTTTACAAGAAATATTTTATCAGTTGAACAAACTCGTGATTTTATAAATAAAATTAAATCAAATTCAGAAATTTATCCTTTTTTAGCAATTGATGAAGAAGGTGGCAGAGTTGAAAGAACAGAAAATATTTTTGGTGGTAAGAAATTCTTGAGTGCAAAATTTGCCGCAGAAAAAGGCGAAGATTTTTTAAAAACACAAACTGAAGAAATCTCAAATTTGTTAAATTCAATGGGGTTTAATTTGAATTTTGCTCCTTGTGTTGATGTAAATACAAATCCTAATAATCCAATTATTGGCGAAAGAGCTTTTTCTTCTTCTGTTGATGACGTTATAAGATATGGTAAAGTTGTTACAGAAACATATTTGAAAAATAATATTGTTCCTTGTTTAAAACATTTCCCAGGGCATGGCGATGCTGATGCTGATAGCCACAAAGTTTTACCTGTACTTGATATGTCATTAGGCGAAATGGAAAAATATCATATAAAACCATTTAAAGAAATACCTTCTCCAATGATAATGGTTGCACATTTGCATTGTAAAGCCTTTGATAATGAAGTTATTCCATCTTCGTTGAGTGAAAATGTTTTGAATTATTTAAAAAATAAAGTAGGGTTTAATGGTTTAATAATTTCTGATGATATGGTTATGGGTGGTGTTGTAAATGACGCTAACCCAATAGAGTCAGCAATTAGAGCAATTAAGGCAGGTGTGAATATTTTGCTTTATCGTTACAGTGATGATGAAACTATAAATATTGTAGAAGAACTTATTAGAGAAGCTCAAAGAGATAAAGTATTAGTTGATTGTATAGAATATTCTTATAATAAAATATTGAAGTCCAAATCAGATTTTTTTAAAACTGTGTAAACAAATGTAACAAAACGCTCAAAAACATGAAAGTTATTAGCTTTCCTGCCGATATACATATTAAAGATAACTAATAAGTAAGGAGCGGTAGGCAAATTATGTCATACGAAAGAGTAAAAGGAAACGGTGTAAATTTTAGTGATGGTGCTGTAGCTGAATGGGCTAAGAATAAAACTCAACGTACAGCAAGTGGTAGCACTAGTAGTAATTTTTCAAAAGATGCTGAGTTGTTAGCTCTTTTATATTCACATAAAGATGATGAAATGTCAGATTTAGAAAGAAGAATGTATGAAAAAGATCTTGAAGCTAAAGAGCAAGATATAAAAGCTCAAAAAATTGCCAATTTTACAGCAGGTGCTGGAGCAGTAGTTGCTGGTGTTCAAGCAATTTCAAGTGTAGCAGGCTTGGTAGGCGATTTGTTCGGAAGTAGAGCTGCTGCTGGTTCTCCTGCTGCTAATGTAAGTGATTATGCAAGTAGTGCAGAAACTGCACAAATTTCAGGTCAAACTTCTGCTGCAACTTCAGACTTGAAAAAAGCTTTGTCAGATTATGAAAAAACTGGTAATTATGATGCATTAAATGAAGCATATTCAGATGCAATCGGAGCAAAAACTGATTGCGAAGGAAAATTGAGTGAATTGAATAATTCTACTGAATTGCAAACAAGACAGGAAGCTATAGATAGTGCAAAAAGTGATCTAAGTACAGCTGAACAAGCATATTCAGAAGCAACAGAAGCATATCAAAATTCTGTAAAAGCAAAAGATGATTATGAGAAAGGAGCATATAAAGAAGCAAAAACTTCATTTGAACAAGCAGAAATAGATCGTGATGAAAAAACAAATGCTTTAAATCAAGCAACAGAAGGTTTAGCAACAGCAGAACAAGGTGTTGCTGATGCTCAAACTTTTAAGGATCAAATGGATGCTAGAGTAAGCCAATGTGATCAAAATGTAAAAACATTAGAAGCTGATTTGAATGCAAGGATAGCAGCAGGAGCTCCTGGTCCAGTAATAAGTGCAATGCAACAATCATTATCACAAGCTAAAAATGCATTAGCAGCAGCAAAAGTAGAAGCTGAAAAAGCTCAAACAAAATTAAATGAAGCTCAAGAAAACAAAAAAAGTGCAGAACAAGCAAAAACAGAAGCAGAAGAAGCTTTGAAAAAATCAGAAGAAAATTATAATACTTGTGCAGAAGCTGCAAAAACAGCTGCAGAAACATTAGATCAGTTAAAAGCAGATGCAGAACAAGCAAGAATTACAAATGAAGAGAAAAAAGTAGATAAAGAAAATGCAAAAACTTTAGTAAAACAAAGAGAATCAGAATATAAAGATGCAGAAAAATCAATTAATAAACAAAAATCTCAATTAGAAAAAGATTTGGCATCTATAAATAAACAAATTGAAAATGCTGATAAAGCAATGGAATTGAGAAAATTAAATGTAAAAAAAACTGATTCAGAAAAAGAAGAAGAAAAGAAATAGAAAAGTTAAAAAGAAGTGCGATGCAAATGCATCGACCGCCTTTTTTTATATTTTTAATTTTAGTATTGAGTTGCTAATTCAAAAGGTTTTTCTGAAACTTTGTGAGTTTCCATATCGATAATGCCTCTTTTTAATTCTGTGAAAGAAGAATTTTTAGAGCATAATTTTTTTCTTAAAAATTCGTAAGAAATTTTAGGGTCACATTTGTCACCGCATGTAAATAAATCAACTGCAGCGTATCCTAATTCTGGCCATGTATGTATTGCCAAATGGCTTTCAGCAATAATTACTACTCCGCTTACTCCGTATGGATTGAACATATGAAAACACTTTTGGACAATAGTTGCGCCACATTCTAGTGCTGACTCTACCATAAGTTTTTCAATAAGCTTGACGTTATTTAATATATTTGGATCACATTCAAAAAATTCTGCTAATACGTGTTGTCCTAAATGGATTTGTTTTTTTCCGTTTTTCATTGAGGTAAAAGGTGATGTTGTTATTTCCAATTCATGTGCCTCCTAATGATTGCAACTTGCAATCGTGGTTGTTCTACTACTTTTTACATAATACATTAAAACCTAAAAAAAGTACATATTGATACTATCTGAAAAAAAGTTTATATTTTTTAACATTTCTTTTAATTGTCGATTTGTTTAACTTTTTTATTATTCTTTTTTATTATAAAATTTAGTTATGAACAAAATATTGATAATAGAAGATGATAGTGCCATAAATGATTTAATAAAAATCAATATGGAATTGATAGGATATAGTGTAATTCAAGCACTTGACGGGATAAAAGGGTTTGCATTAGCAAAGCAAGAAGTTCCAAATCTTGTGATTTTGGATGTTATGATGCCAGATGTTGATGGTTATACTGTTGCTCAACGTATAAGACAAAATCCTCAAACAAAAGATGTCCCAATTCTTATGCTAACAGCATTATCTCAATTGAAAGATAAAGTAAAAGGTTTTGACATTGGGGTAGATGATTATTTGTGTAAACCTTTTGAAATGGAAGAATTAAAAGTTAGAGTTCGTGCATTGTTGAAAAGAACTCACCAAATACCAGAATCTTTTGCAACAAAAGAACTTTTGACAGCAGGTGATATAACTTTGCTTCCAGAAACTTATTCAGTTAAAATTAAAGAAAAGATTGCAAAACTTACACCGATAGAGTTTGATATTTTTAATTTGTTGTTTCAAAATCATGGCAATATGGTTTCTTCTGCAAAGTTGCTAAATGATATTTGGGGTTATTCTCCAGATGATGAAATTGAAACAATAAGAGTTCATATCAGACATTTGAGAAGTAAAATTGCAAAAATTTCAGATGGTAAAAAATATATTGAAACCATTTATGGTGGTGGATATAAGTTAAATATATAAGGGATATTATGAAAGAAATTAGAAATGTATTAGTTATTGGCTTGGGGGCTATCGGCTCTATATATGCAACAAAATTTTTCGATTATGATAATGCGTGTGTAAAAGTTTTGTTGGATAAATCACGTCTTGAACGATATATTGAAGATGGGATTATTTTTAATAATCAAAGATATGATTTTGAATATGTTTTGGAATACGACAGATTTTACAAACCTGATTTGATTATTATTGCAACAAAAGGAACTGATTTTAAACAATCTTCAAGAATGATTAGGTCTTTTGTTTCTGAAGATACAATCATAATGTCTTTATTAAATGGTATTTCAACAGAAGAAATTTTGATGGAAAAATATGGAGCAGATAAAGTTTTGTATTCTTATTATCTAGGTCATGCAAGCATGCGAAGAGGTAATAGAATTAAATTTGATGGCGAAGGTAATATTTTCTTTGGGGAAAAAGATAATACAGAATTGAGTGAAAATGTTGCAGCTGTTAAGAGATTTTTTGACCGTTGCGGTATCTCTTATAAAATTCCTCAAGATATGATTTCTTCTTTGTGGCAAAAATTTATTATTAACATTGGTGCAAATCAAACTTTGGCAATGTTAAAAGAACCTTATAGTGCGTTTAAAGATTTGCTTCACGCAAGAAATACAGCATTTGCACTTATGTCAGAAGCAGTTGAAATAGCAAAGGCATTGAATATTAAAGATGCTGATAATTTTGTTGAAAACGCATTTGAAACTCTTTGTTATATGCCACCACATTTAAAACCATCAATGTTGCAAGATATTGAAAACGGTAATTTGACAGAAGTTGATTTCTTTGCAGGTGAAGTTTGCAGATTAGGTAAAAAATTAGGAATACAAACTCCTAAAAATAGTCTTGCATACAACATTATCAAATCTTTAGAACAGGCTTCAATAAATTCTTATGCTTCTGTTGAAGTTATGCAACCGTAGTTAATTGATTTTAAGTTTGTTTTTATCCAAAAAGAGTCGTTAAGTTTTTGTTCAATATTTTTTTCTAGGATAAAGTAAGTTGAACCTGAACCTGACATAATTGACGCTGGATAAGCATTTTTAATTGCTTGTAGTTCTTTGTAATCTCTTAAAAGAGCAATTTCTAAATCGTTGTGTAAATAGTTTTTGATATTTTTCATATCGTTTAGGGCTTTTGTTGTCATATTTAAATTTGGTTTGTTTTCTAGTTCAGAAAATTTAGTATATGCTTCTTTTGCGCTTATTCCAAGTTCTTTTGGCTTGATTAAAGATAATGAAAAATCTTGAAAATCGCAAGGAGCAAGAACTTCTCCTCTGCCTGTTGTGAGTTTGCAACCACCTTTTAAACAAAAATTCAAATCTGAACCAAGCGATGCACAAAGTTCGTCGATTTTTTCATCAGAAAGAGTGTTTTCTAGTAGTGTGTTTAGTCCTAAAAATGTTCCTGCGGCATCTGTGCTTCCACCTGCTAAACCTGCTGCGATTGGAATATTTTTTTCTATGTGTATATCAATTTTAAAATTTTTGTTGATAGTTTCTGTAAATAGTTTTGCAGCCTTGTAAACAAGGTTTTTTTCGTTGTATGGAATATCTTTGCTTGTTCCTGAAAGATTTATTTCCGTATTATTACTTTCTTCAAGTTTTATTGTTAAAATGTCAAACAAATCAATGGTTTGCATTATGCTTTGAATGTCGTGGAAGCCGTCTTCACGTTTTTTAAGGATTTCTAGTGTTAAATTTATTTTTGCAGGACATTTTATTTTAATTTGTTTCATTTTTGATTAACTCCTTAGAAAGTTCTCCAAAATCTTTTATAGAAATAGTTTCTCCTCTTGTGTTTTCTGTAAAACCAAGCGCAGTAAGAGATTTTTGAATGTTTTCTTTAGAAAAACCACCTGAAAGTAAACAGTTTTTGATGTTTTTTCTTCTCATAGAAAAAGCGGCTTTTAGTGTTTTTCTAAAATGAGTGTAGTTTTCAAGTTCAAGTAAAGGTTTTTCTCTTACTGTTAATCTGACAAGAGCAGAATCAACTTTTGGTGCTGGGAAGAAACATTTTTTTCCTACTTTTTTTATAATTTCGCAATTTGCCCAAAATTGAGAAAGAATTGTTAGTAATCCATATTGTTTAGCAGGGCTTTTTTCTGTTGCTACTATTCTTTGTGCAACTTCGTATTGAACCATAAGAATTATATCAGATATGCTATTGCGATTTTTGTTTGCTAAATCATCAATTTCGCCAAGTAAATGAGCGATAATAGGGCTTGTTATGTAATAAGGAATGTTTGCAATTATTTTTACTTTGTCAGAACAAAGTTCTGATATATCTGTTTTTAAAATATCTTGATGTAAAATTTTTAAGTTGTCACAATCGATTTTTTCAAGTTGTTTGATTGCATCTTCATCAAGTTCAATTGCGATAACTTCTTTTGCATATTTTACTAATTGTTCTGTTACAAACCCAATGCCAGCGCCAATTTCAACCACTGTGTCAGTTGGTTGAATGTTGGCTTTTTCAATGATAGTATTTATAGCATCAGTAGAGATTAGAAAATTTTGTCCTAATCTTTTTTTTGTTCTAAAATTTTTTGCTCGTTGTAAATAATTCATGTTTATAATGATATAATAACCCAAAAATGAATACAAACGGATAAGTGTTTTTTTTATAGTGTTTTGTTAATATTTTTTATATAATTTATGGAGAAAGAAATATAATGACAATGTTTAGTGTTGATGTAGTTGAAAACGAATTTCAAAATTATATAAAAAAAGAAGCCGATTTTAAAGTCGCAATTGAATTTGAACGACTGCCAATTGATAAGAAAAGTTTTAAACAAGTTGATTATTCTCAAAAAAATGGTATTCAAGACCTGTTGAGAAGCTTTGCTACTCAATATGGTTGGGATTATATTGTTGATGATTATAATATTATCGGGCTTTCAAAAGGTAAAGATACAGTCACTTTAGAACCTGGGTGTCAATTAGAAGTTAGTTTTACTCCAGAAAAAACTATTGCTGAAATTAAATCAAAGTTAGATGATTTTAATAAAAAAATTAATCCAATATTAGAAAAAAGTAATATAAAATTATTGGAATATGGTATTTCACCTATTTCAACGTATCGAAATATAAATCTTTTGCCCAAAAGAAGATATGCTTTAATGGCAAATTACCTGTGGGGAATTTTATCTGATGTGATGATGAGAGAAACTGCAGGTATTCAAGCAAGTTTTGATTTTTCAAGTGAAGATGATGCTATTAGAAAATTTAGATTGGCAAATATTATTTCACCTTTTGCAACTGCGATATGTGCAAATTCTCCAATCAGAGGCGGAGTTGATACAGGATATAAGACTTTTAGAGCATTGAGTTGGTTGAACACCGACAATGAAAGATGTAATTTTATGTCCAAAAAATTGTTTGAAAATTATAAAAATTATTCGTTTAAAGACTATATTGATGATGTTTTAAGTGTTCCGATGATTTTTATTTTTAGAAACGATGAAATTGTAAATATCAATGGAAAAATTGATTTTAAAACATTCATAAAATGTGGATACGAAGGGTTTGAACCAACGATGGATGATTTTAAACTTCAAGCAAATTTGTATTTTCCAGATGTAAGATTGAGGAATTTTATTGAGATAAGAAATCATGATTGTTCAAATCATGGTATGCAATATTCAATTCCTGCGTTTTATAAAGGGATTTTGTATAACAAAGGAGCATTAAAAGCGGCTGAAAAATTACTTTCAAAATTCACTTATAATCAGCTTAAAGAGTTTAGATATTTGGTTGTAAAAAATGCTTTGGCAACAAAAATTGGAAAATATTATGCAAAAGATATTGCAAAAGAATTGTTGTTGATTTCAGAAAATTCATTGAAAACTGAAAATAATAACGAACATCAATTTTTAGCACCAATGTTAGAGCTTGTAAGTCAAGGCTTGTGTCCTGCAGATGTTATTCTTAAAAATTGGAATGGTTGCTGGATGAAAGATGTTAATAAATTAATCAATTATTTGAGCAATTAATTATCTCATATTTTGAAAAATTTTGTTGTAGTATGCAAGTGAGTTCATACTGTCGTTAAGTTCTTGTTGCTTGCGTTGTGTCGTCAAATATTTTTGCAAAATAAGTTGATAGTTCTCTTCGTAAGTTTTTAATTTTGTTCTGTCTAAATTTTCATCGTCAGAGCTTTTTAGTTCAGAAATTTTTTTGTAAGTTTTAGATAAGATTTTTTCTGTAGAATCATAAGTTTCTACATTTGTTCCGATTTGTTTTGCTAGTTGTTTTACTGTGTAAGTTAAATTCATAGAATTTTTTTGTTCAGAATTTTTCTTTGAATTATCTTCTTTTTCTATTTCTTTTTCGACTCTAGTTAATTCTTTTTGACCTTCGTCTTCTGTTTTGATTTTTGTTGTATCAATTCCATATAGCTCAAGTTTTTTCTTTGTGTCATCAGTAAGAGCTTGTGGAAGATTGGTTGTTTGTTTTTGTAGATTTACATTTAAATTTATAGAGTCGTTATTCATATTTCACCTCATTTTTATATTAGTTTTAAAATATGATTTTCTCATCATACTTTTGAGGTAAAATTAGAAAAATAGAAAAATGTTAGGAGTTTTTTATGCCAAATTTTGATAAAACAGTTCCATTTGATCCTGGGTATTCAGATATTGCTTTTTCTTTTCCGATGCACATGGATTATGTTTTGGAAAAATATAGAAAAGTCAAAAATAATAACCAAAAGAAATTTATGCTAATGCAGTTGGAAAAACAAGTGATAGATGTTGTTGAAAAAGCAACTTCGTTTTATCTTGGTTGCATTTTGTGGGGAGGCTATATTTCTTTTAGATTTAAAGATACACCAAAAGAGATTGAAGGCAATAGAACTTCTGAATATATCGAAAACTCAGAAGGTGAATGGGATTCTGCTGCTGAGGTTAAATATATCAAAAAATTTATAAGTTCATTTGAACGTGATTGCCAATATCTTTTGAAAAGAAAATCTAAACTTTCTGAAAATATAATGCCTATTTTAGATAGTTATGAAGAATTTGTAGATTTGAATGGCAATTTTGTAGAAACAAAATCAACTTCTGATGTAAAAGTTCCGAAAGTTGTTGAACATTTTTCAAATTATAATGAACAAAAATTAGATGTGTTGTGTGATTTGATATACAAAGTTATTGAAAATAAAAAGATAGAAGCTCTTTTAGAAATCGGCTTTTATGAATAATATTTTTTGTTGTAAATAAAATAAAAAAGCATTGAATAAATCAATGCTTAGTGTGTTAGTTTCACTCATTTAAAAGAAGAGCTTTTACTTCTTTTCTTTTAACTTTTCGAGTGGATGTTCTAGGAAAAGGTGAATTTGTTATTAAAATGTTTTTTGGTCTTTTGTAGTGAGAAATCTTTAGCGAAAGTTCTTTGATTTCTTTTCTTATAATATTTTCTCTTTCTTTTTCGTCAGAAATAGAATTTGTTAAAGCATCACTTGGTCTTACGGCAACAAAAATATCTTCTGTTCCGTCTTTTTGTCCGCCTTTGCGTATTGCTCCAAAAACGCAAACTTCTGCAAATTTTGGACTTTGTTCGTATATGGTTTCCAAATCTTCTGGGAATATTTTTTTACCACCAGAAAGAACAATCATGTTTTTAATTCTTCCTGTTATGTAAATAAATCCGTCCTTGTCGATTTTTGCAATATCTCCTGTGTGCAACCAACCGTCTTCTGAAATAATTTCTTTAGTTAAATCTGGTCGGTTGTAATAACCTGTCATTACGTTGTTGCCTTTTACTAATAATTCATTAGTTTGAGCATCTAGTTTTACTTCTACCCCTGGGATAGCTTTTCCAACTGAACCTAGGCGAACGTCATTTTGTCTGTTTATAGATACAACAGGGCTTGTCTCAGATAATCCATAACCTTCAAATACTTGAATACCAAGTCTTTGGAAAAATTTTGCAGCAGCAACATCAAGTGGCGCACCACCTGAAATAAAACCTTTAAATTTTCCACCGAATTTTTTATTGACAAAATGGAACATTAATTGACGGCATTTTCTGCAAGGGATAAATTTTGCAATTGCATATCTAAGTTGGAAGCTCCATTTTCTAATTGCACTCATTTTGTTGATTTCTGATTCAATAGAGTTTTTTAGCAATCTCATAAACGCCGGTACAACAATCATAAATGTTATTTTTTTATCTTTCATAATAGGAAATAAATCAACAGGTTTTAGGCTTTGAGAATAGTATATTGAAGAACCTTTGCTTAAGAACGTCAAAAAGCCCACAGTAAGTTCAAACAAGTGATTCATAGGTAATATAGATAAAAATCTGTCGTTTTCACCCAAGCTAAAGCAAGAACCAAGTGATTCAACTTGTGCAAGAGCGTTTTTAAATGAAATTTCAACACCTTTTGGTTTTCCTGTTGTTCCTGATGTGTAAATTATTAGAGCAGTTTTATTTATGGCTCTGTGTCGCCATTTGCAATCTTCTTTTTCGTCTGGCATGTTGTAAAGGCTTATGAAATCTCTGTTTGAACTGTCGTTTAGGATAATTATTTGTTCTACTGATGGTATGTTTTCTTTTAATTTTATTCCCATTTCTAAAAAGTTATTTGAAACTACTAATATTTTCGGCTCACAATCTTTTAAAATTGAAGTCATTTCAAATTCGGTAAGTTTTATATCTAAAGGTACGGTTATTGAGCCAGCTAAAACAGAGCCGAATAATGCAGCACCCCATTCTGGCATAGATTCAGAAATGATAGCGATTTTGTCACCTTTATCAATACCGTTTTTTATTAAATAATTCCCTAATCGTTTTGCTAAAATTCCAAGTCCTTGAAATGTTAATTCTCTCCAGCCGATGCTACTTTTCATTCCAAGTGCAATACCATTCCCGAGAGTTTTCGTACGACTCTCTAGGAACAATAAAATATTGTTCTGTTCCATAATTTGTTAATTTCCTCTTGTAATGTATATTTATAAAAATTTTGAATATTTTTAAGCAAATTGAAGAATGTTTATAACTTCAAGTGCAATTTCTTTTTGTAAATCTAGTGGGGCATTTTCAAAATATTCAAATGCTTGAGCGATATGTTCATCTTGTTCGTACCATCTTCTTAAGATGTAATTGAACGTATCGTTAAGGGTATTGTTTTTAAGTTGTAGTCCTTTTTCTTGTGCATAGTTGATGATGTAGTCCGCACATTTTTCTTGTAACGGAGTTTCTGCGTTTCTTATTAAACTAACTGCCAAACTAACTGTAGAATCTACATCATACCATCTTTTATGCATTGGCTACCCTTTCTCTTACCTTATTAAGAATATGCGAAAATTGAAAAAAAGTCAATATTTTTCAAACGCTTGTTTAATCTATTTGAGAGATGTTTATTTTCCCGAATTTTGCTGATAAATCATCAATGTGGTGAAGTAAATACATTTCAGGTGCTAAGTCTTTTTGATTTAAGTCAATTAATGCACCCCAATCAGCTCTTCCGTGATGTGCTGCAATCATTTTTGCGATATCTTTGAATCCTTCTGCCATACAGATAGAAAAACCGTATTGTGAATGAGAAATCCAATCTGTTCTGAAGTTTTCATCATAATCAATCAAACCTGATTCTGTATCAATTGTGTATTCAAAGATTTTTCCAATATCGTGCAAAATGCATGCTGCATAAACTATGTCTTCATCCAATTTTTTTGCAAATAATTTCAAATTTTCACGAGCAAAAGTCAAACATTCTGTTGTGTGAACCAATAAGCCTCCTAAATAATTGTGGTGCATAAGTTTTGCTGCTGGTGCTAGTTTGATTTTTTCTTCGTTTTCGTTGAAGTATTTTAGTAAGAATTGTTTTAACTTTTCATTTTTCATGTTGTTTATGCAACAAATAATTTCATTGAAAAGAGTATTTCTTGTTTCTTCATCAAGTCCGATTTTTGCTTCTTCTTTTAATTCAATAGCAGAAACCAAGCAATTGTTGTATTTCTCATTAAAAGAGCCAGATACAATTCTAATTTTGTTTCCACATCTAAAAAGTTTTTCATCAATTCTGTTAAGTGTTTCTTCCCATAAAATACAATTTAGTAGAGAACTATCTTCAGGGTCTTTCAATTGTAGTTTACCCATTTTTGTTCCGGCTTTTGTATCTCCAACTGAAAATGTTACAACTTCATATATTGTTTCTGTATCGAACATATTAAAAACTCCTTTTTCTTTATTTTAGCAGAAAAAAACAAGCACTCAATATAAAATTGAATGCTTGTTTTAAAATATTAATTTTTGGGTTTTATTGAGCGTAAACGCTAACTTGTTTTCTATCACGTCTGTGTGGCTCAAATTTAACAACACCATCAATCAAAGCAAATAATGTATCATCAGAACCAATACCTACGTTGTTTCCAGGATGAACTTTTGTTCCTCTTTGACGGATAATGATGTTACCAGCTTTAACAGCTTCGCCACCGAATTTTTTAACGCCTAAACGTTGCGCTTCTGAATCTCTACCGTTACGAGTAGAACCCATTCCCTTCTTGTGTGCCATTTTATACCTACTTTCGTAATTATTATTTTGTTATAACTTTAACTTATGCTTCTTCAGTTGTTGCAGCTGCTTTCTTTTGAGCAGTTGTTCTAACTTTAGTAATCATAACTTTTGTAAAACCTTGTCTGTGACCTTGTAGTCTTCTGTAACCTTTTTTAGGTCTTTGTTTGTAAACTAGAACTTTTTTTTCTTTGTCATGACCAAGAATTGTTCCTTCTACTGAAGCACCTTTTACGTAAGGTTGACCAACTTTTGATTTTTTGCCATTTGCAATCATAACAACTTTATCAAAAACTACTTTTGAATCTTTTTCTCCGTCTAACAATTCAACTTTAAGGTATTTACCTTCTTCCATTTGATATTGTTTTCCGCCTGTTTCAACTATTGCGAACATTTTGTTTTCCTTTCAATTTGAGGCATCGTACCTTGATTTATCATCAAGAATTTAAAACGATGTACCTATCTAACTACTATACTTCGTGTATCTATTATTGTGTGCTAAAGGGTGAATGTCAAGAAGATTTTAAGTTATTTAAATAATCTTGCAAAAAATCCTCTTGATGCGTTTTCTTTTTCTAGCTCAAGTTCTTTTATTCTTTGAGAAAGTTTTATGTTATCTTCTGTTAATTCTTCAACTTTTCTTGCAAGTTCTTTGTTGTCTTCTCTCAAAGTTGTATCGTCTAAAAGTTGTTTTAAAAAATCTGCATCTTTGATGCTGTCTTTTATTCCGTCAGAAACTTTACCTGCGATAGCATCTGCCAAAACTTGAAGTGTTTGATTTGTTACATCTACGGTCAAATTTTTTAGTTCAGATGTGCCTGTTGTAATTACTTCTTTTAAATCTGTTTTATTAATCTGTGCAGGTAATTCTTTTTTTGTCGGAATTTTTCTTTCATCATCAAGTTTTTCAGGAAGAAGTTTGTTGATGTGGTAAATTATTTGTTCATTAGAATAACCTTGTGATTTTAAACTTATACCTTTTTTAAGTTTTGCAATTGCAAGATTGTCATAAAATTCCACACCATCTTCATCTTCGTATATTGCATCTATTTTCCAATTTTTGATGAAGTTTGCTAGTGTAACACTATCTATAAAATAGTTGTATTCTATAAGATTTTTTTCAATGTCTTTTTTGCTATACATTTATTTCCTCAAGTTTTGTTATGCAAATTATATACCAAAAAATTATTTTTTCATAGCTCTTTGCATATCTCGTGCTTGTGATTTTTTTGCTATGTCTTCTCTTTTGTCGTAAAGTTTTTTACCTTTTGCTAGTCCTATCTCAAGTTTAGCATAACCATTTATTAAAAAAAGTTCTAGCGGAACAATTGTGTAATTTTCTTTTTTTATTTTGCCAAGCATTTTTAGTATTTCTTTTTTGTTTAATAAAAGTTTTCTTATTCTTTCTGGTTCGTGATTATAAATATTTCCTTGTTCGTAAGGTGCAATATTGCAGTTGTATAAGAAAACTTCGTTATCTTCGATTTTTGCAAACGAATCTTTTAGATTAACTCCACCTTTTCTGATAGATTTAATCTCTGTTCCTGTCAAAACAATTCCTGCTACAAATTTGTCAAAAATTGTGTAGTCGTGAAATGCTTTTCTGTTTGTAGAAATAATTTTTCTTGGTAAATTTGTCATAAAAAAATTATATCACGAATTATTTAAGTATAAATTAGAAAGTTAAGCAATAATATTTCTTGAACCTTGCCAAGTCATTCTTCGTTCAAGTTCTCTATCAATTCTGTTTAACGTATCTAGTTTTTTCCCTATCCAACGAGGCTCAACAAGTTCTGATTTTAAACCGTTTCCAGCAAGTCTATGGATAGTTACATTGGCTGGTAAAATTTCCAAATAGTCGCAAACGGTTTCTATATAATCTTCTTCTGAGATGAGTTTTATTTCTCCTTGCTTGTATAATTTTTCAATTGGAGTGTTTTCTAAAATGCACAACATGTGTATTTTTATGCCATCAATACCAAGTTTTGAAAGTTCTTCTGCTGTTTTTAGCATATCTTCTTTACTTTCATCTGGAAGTCCTAAAATAACGTGTGTGCAGATATTAATTCCATATTTTTTTGTTTTTTCAACGGCTCTTTTAAAACAGTCAAAATCGTGTCCTCTGTTTATAAGTTTTAGAGTTTTATCATGACAAGATTGGAGTCCGTATTCTATCCAAGTGTAATAATCGTCTTTGTATGATGCGATAAGTTTTAATTTGTCGTCGTCAATGCAATCTGGTCTTGTACCGATTGAAAGACCGATGATTTTTTCGTTTTTAGTTGCAGAATTATATATTTTTTCAAGTTCTTTTACAGGTTTATAAGTGTTTGTGTAGGCTTGAAAATAAGACATAAATTTTTCAGCCTTAAATCTTTTTGATAATGTTTCAATGCCTGTTTCAACTTGTTTTTCTATCGGAAGTAAATTTGAATGAGCTTGTGAAAAACTTCCGCTATCATCACAGAAAATGCAACCACCGTTTGAGATTGTTCCATCTCTGTTTGGGCAAGAAAAACCAGCGTCAAGAGTTATTTTATAAACCTTGACGCCAAATTTTTGTTTCAAATGTGCGCTATATTGATTATAGCGTTTGTTTGTTTCGTTGAAGTACACAATTAAGACTCAGAGTCTTGATTTTCTATTACAGGATACATATAGTGTTCGCCGCATTTTGGACATACAACTTCTTGTTGTTTTCCGTTTTCAAGAATTGCTACTTCAAATAATTCTTTACAACCTGATTGAGTACATCTTATAGCCCAAGTTGGTCTTACTAATCTTGCCATTATTTATTCTCCTATAAACATTAACTAATTTCTTTTTGATTTTATCATAATGTTTTAAAAAAGTAAAATTTTGAGAAAGAATAAAAAAGGCGAAATTTCAATTTTGAAATTTCGCCTTTTCGTTTAGTTATTTAAAACTAGCAGCAGCCACAAGCACATTCAATACCAAGTGCTTTTTTAGCTTCTTCTAATCTTACTTTGATACGTCCATCAACTGCGATACCTTCACCAGTTTTTTCAGAAATTAACAATGGGTTAATATCTAATTCATCAATGAAGCTGTAATCAGAAACTAATTGAGATAATCTCAACAATGTTTCTTGAATTTGATTCATTTGAGCTGGAGTAGTACCTCTTGCACCTTCAAGAAGTTTGTATGCTTTAACTGATTTAATCATATCAGAAGCATCAATATCAGTTAGAGGAGCAATTCTGAATGTTACGTCTTTCATAACTTCGATGAATACACCGCCAAGACCGAACATCATCATTGGACCGTATTGAGGGTCTGTTGCGATACCGCAAACCATTTCTCTGCTACCTTTAACCATTTCTTGAATGATTACACCTTCAAGACCATCTAAAAGATTTCTTTCTTTTAGTTTAGCGAT